>JAEUSE010000209.1 GCA_016788805.1 Candidatus Doudnabacteria bacterium | reverse complement strand
ACAAATACAGTTTTGACACCCATTGGTACATGGGACCACACAAGAGCCAAAGCCTAAAATATGGCCTTTATTTTTTTCAATATTATCTCTGAACCCTTCATTTTTAATATTCCAGTTTGCACCCACCGGCTGCGTGGTACTAGCAGTAGTAACAGGTAGCGTCAGTGTACTTACTGTAAGTTTAGGTGTTGGAGTAAGATATATCTGGACCTGCACCTGATTGAGGTTATTATTATTCAGTGCCCCTTCATATACAAACGGAGCTGTTACCCTTGCATTTGTTTTCACATATATAAACCAGGTACCAAAAATATAATTAGGTATTACTACAGGTATGGTCTTGGTCACGGTAGAATCTGGTAGTAACTGGGTGTTGTGAGAGACTCCTGCACCTGGTGCATTGGGATAATAAGATCCGTTATATTTTGGTGCATTTATTACAATAGCGTTGTTTCTGTCAAATAAGGGACTTTGTGAAATAAAAACAGAGTCTGTCCAGCTACTGCCTGCCGGAGTTACGACCCCATAATTCTTTACTTTATAGGTAAGGTTTACGGTACTACCAGAGAAAATGCTGGCAGGCGCAAATACCGAATCAACCCGTAAGTCCGGAGTTGGTGCCAGCGTAATAGCCATAGGTGTGGCTTTCTTTGCCGTATCATTAGCTACACTTGCCTGTAATATTTTCCAATTGGGGTGTTCGTTATCGGTAATTACATACACATAAACAGGAAAACTATATTGCAGGGGTAATGTAAAATCAAGCGAGTTGGTATAAAACTGTCCGCTATCTAAGGAGGATGGTCGTTGTTTTTTACCAAGTAATAATGGTCTTCCATTGGCAGTAAGAGAATTCCAGGAGGATGGATTCCAGTTTGGAGAGCCTGCAAAACTTACATTCGGAACTGTATCTAATGCAAAGTAAACACCGTCGTACCAGGTATCGCTTGTCTTTGTTCTGCCCGGGCCTATATTGGTTACTTTCCAGCTTATCGTTACTGTCTGTCCGGATGTAGCGGTGGCAGGTGCCTGTACCTCGCTTACCATCAGGTCGGGCAATGGTATCAATCTAAATTGCTGAACAGGACCTGCCGTTTGCCAGCAAGGATTTTTGGCAACTATTTTCCATTTATAGGCCTTGTTATACGGCAATCCTGAATTAAGAGGAATGGTGTATTGAATATCGGCGATATTAGCTGCATAAGGCGTTACTGGTTCTGTAGTTGCAGAATCCCACAAATACAAATCATAGTTTACGGTATTCGCACCGGGAATCCATGACAGGGTGAGAGGCAATTGCTGATCAATCGCATTATTGGCAGGTAGCATATTACTGACAATACCTGGCAGATTGTTTGAGGTGGTAATGACTAAGCTTTGTGTATTTGTATAAACAGAATCGCAGGGGCTATTTGCTTTAACGGATAATGTATATGTACCTGGTGTTTGCCATTGCACCCAGGCGGTATCATTATTGGCAGTAAGGATGCCGCCGCCACTTAAGTTCCATTCAAAATTGGCTCCGGGTATCTTTTGTGTATTATACCGGTACGTAGCCAGGCAGGGGGAAGCCTGACCAGTAATATGAGTTAAGGTGCGTACACCAATACAGAAAGTTCTCTCCACCGGAATCGCAGCATTATAATTACTATTACCACTTTGAGAAGCTCTGACAGTAACAGTGCCTGCACCTTTCTTAGTGATTTGATTGCTGCTAACTGAAGCATACGTCGTTCCTGCTATAATGGAATAGCTGATACCCTGTCCCATAGAGGAGGATGCAATGAGTATTATTTTATTAGCATCAAAAATCTGACCTGGAATACTATCGAATAGAATAACCTGGTCTCCTTTTATTACTGTTATAGTATCGTTCACCGTTGGTGCAGCACTATAGGTATCATCGCCCGGTTGTGACGCTTTTACTATAATGGTTCCTGCCCCTGTAATAAACAGGGTATCGTTGATAATATTTCCGGGACCACTTATTTTCTGGTAGAAAACAGGAAGTCCGGAACTGGCTGTTGCCAGC
>JAEUSE010000208.1 GCA_016788805.1 Candidatus Doudnabacteria bacterium | reverse complement strand
ACTAATCTTCCTCGTCATCGTCTTCATCATCGTCATCCGTCAGCTCTTCCTGTTCAGGATCTTCTGTAAAGTTGGCGGTAACATCGGGGTCGGTAGAGGCGGGTGGCGGTGTTGCGCCTACCGGGTCTTGGTAGGTTTGAGCCTGGGCAAGATTTTGTTGCGGCAAGTTGCTCGGAGTGACGGTTTCCGGTTGGGACTGAGGCGTTTCCGGTAGCTTAATACTGGAAGTTAGTTTTTCAAACTCCGGTAAGTCGCGCACGGACTGGAGTCCTAAGTGTTGTAAGAATTCCGTGGTTACTTGGTACAAGCTGGATCGACTGTCGTTTGGGTTAGGTACTTTTTCGATGAGTCCGCGCATGAGTAACTGGCGTACGGAGTATTGCGAGTTTACCCCGCGGACAGACTCTATTTCCGCTTTGGAAATGGGCTGACGGTAGGCAATAATGCCCAGCACTTCCACGGTCGCATCGGTTAGCTTTTCTCGCAAGTCCGCGTTTAGGAAATTTTTCACCAGTTCTACGTTTTCCGGGTGAGTGGCCAACTGCCAGTAGCCGTTTACATCCAACAATACTATGCCTTCATTTTTTTTCCGTTCGGCAAGTGTTGTAAGTGCCGCAACTGCTTCCTGTTCGGTACTATTTACAAACTTTGCCAGTTGTTCGGTTGTGAGCGGTTTACTGGAAACAAAGAGTATGCTTTCGAGTTTCTGGGTCAATTCCATGGGTGTTATCTTAGTTTAGTTGAGACCTACGCGTTTGGCCGATTTCTTCGTTAAAACGTTCCGTCGGGCTTCGTCGTACTACTCGGTACGTCTTGGACCCTACTCGCGTTTTGCCTCCGCCTTCCCTTAAAGTTATGGCGGACAAGTTGCACTCGACTCAAGCGCCTAGGCCTAATCGGTTGGTTACGTTATTATTTAGCGAAAATAAACAACCAGGTACCTATGCCTATAAGGACAATCGCAATAAGCACAATTTGCACCTGGTTGCCCAAAAGTCTGTCCGTGGGCTGTTTGGGCGCGGCCATGAGTCCAAATTCTACGAGTTTGCCCTGAACAAACATGTACCAGGGCTCGTACAGGAGAGTGCCGTAGAGGTAGCCGGCAACTATAATAATGGCTGCAAGAACAATTGGGTTCATGTTTTTAGCTATTGGTGGTTATAGGGTCGTGTGCGGGTTTATGTTCTAGTTTCCGGATGGTTATGTCGGTAAACAGAGCGTCCTGCTCTACACTAAATATACGTTGTTTTATAAGTTCCAGCAAAGCCAGGAAGGTAACTATAACTTCCGATTTATTTTTTGCCTTGGCCAGCACACTGGAGAGTTTGGTTTCTATCTCTTTGGAAAGCAGACCTTGGAGTTGGGTAATTTTTTCTTGGATAGAAATAGCCTCTTTAATCCGGGCTTTGGGTAGGTTGTCTAGTTCTTTGAGCTCGCTGAGCACTTTTAGTACCGCCGCGTGCAGGTGAGGAACTTGTACGCCCGGATCGGGGAAGAAGCTTACTCGTCTGGAAAAAACGAGAGAACGGGTAAAACTTTGTTCTTGTTTCGCGTCGACGTTTTTGAGATATTTCGCAATTTCCCGGAACTGCTTGTACAGCAAAAGTTGTGTTTCCAGCGGTACACCGGCGTCTTCTTCGTCCTGTTCTATTTCCAAGGTAGGCAAAATAGCTTTGGACTTTATAACCAACAGTTTGGCCGCAATAGCCAAGAAGTCGGAAAGCGAAGTGGGGTCCAGTTCTTCCAGCTTGCGAACATACTGCAAAAACTGCTCGGTTACCTGGGCCAGGGAAATGTCTGTAATATTTAGTTGCTGGCCTTCAATGAGTGTGAGCAGCAGATCAAGCGGCCCCTCAAACTGATTTTTTTCTAAGGTGATGGTGTGTGTATTCATATGCGCGATGCGAACCAACGAAACCATGCGAATCTACGAATATTACTCGAACGATTTAATGGCGCGTAATACCCGTTGCGGTTTTAAGTATTTACTTTGGAAGTTTATTAGTAGGCCAAGCCTTAGGTCTAGAATTTC
>JAEUSE010000207.1:524-2055 GCA_016788805.1 Candidatus Doudnabacteria bacterium | reverse complement strand
ATCTCCGAAAAAAACCAACCACATTTCCTAAGAATTTCCTACCTAAGATCCCTCCTGAAGACCAATTATCGAAATCTGACTAACATCAGGTTGTAACAATTTGGCAGGCCTGGAATTAAATCCGGCTTCGGAAAACATTATTAAAAACTTGAGCATGAAAAAGAATTTACCCTATGCATTGGTATGCACTCTTGCGCCTATCACAAAACTTTCCAAAAAGGTTCTTGTAGCAGCGCTTGTCCTTCTCTTTTCCCTGAATGCTTTTGCACACAGCGTAGACAGTTACTCGGCCGCTTGCGTAGCAGGGCCCGAGTATAAGGTCACTGCAGTTGTTTCCAATGTGAACACCAGTTCTAACTATCGCTGGCAATGGAAAAACAGCTCAGGCGCCTGGGTTTGTTTTGTAAACGGTGCAAATACTATCAACGGCAATTCTTACAATGTAAGTGGTGCTGTTTTTAATTTAACCACCACCCCCGGCCCAATAATATTTACCAACCCCAACAGCGGGTTACAGGGATTAGAGATCAGAATGGTTATCTCTGATGGAAGTGGTGTGAACCCATGTAATCTACCAGCAGGTAATACATGGACAAGTGCCACCAATCATTTTATAAATCTTTCATCAACTCCTTGTTTTGGACCATGTACCGGCCGTGTTACCAGTGTTTATTTTAATAAGCTCGATGGTGGTGCCGACCTGCCCATTACCAATGGCGCTAATTTTACACCAACACAGTTAGGTTCTTTATACAATCTTGAAGCAGGAACTACGGGTACAGTGGGTAGTGTAAAGTACACTATTACCGGGCCTACAGCTACTTCTAATATTGAGAATACAGCGCCTTACAACTCACCAGGTACTGGTGCTGGCGCCTGGACTGGTGCCAATGGTAGTTACACCGTTAATCTTAAAGTGTACAGCGGTGCAGATGGAACAGGCACACTTTGCCATGATACAACGATCAACTTTACAGTGAATCCGCCAAACTGCAACTGCCCTAATAACATCATACTTAACCCAAGCTTTGAAAGTGGTACTACCAACTGGAGTTGGAGCGGTGGCACATTAAGTGCTGGCGGCGGTGCTGTGGCTTGCGGCAGCCTTTCGGGCGATTTGAACAATACCTCTGCTACAAGCAAATCATGGCAGAATATTACTGGTGCAGCAGTTGGAACAGTTATTAATGTTTCAGTATTTGCCGGTACGCATGATAATACTTTTAATAACTGGGTAGCTGTGGAGTTCCTCGATGGTTCTTCCAATGTTCTTGGATCATCTGTTTATGTTCAGGTGGACAAGATCCTTGCTAATGCACCCACTGGTCCTCAATTATACACGTTTACTGCAACAGTTCCTTTCGGCGCTGTTACTAGCCGTGTGGCATTCGGCGGAAATGGAAGCTGGACCAAAACAGATTTGTGGTGCGTAACCCTTACCCCTCCCGCCTCTCTTGGCGACCGTGTTTGGAAAGATGATGATGCAGACGGCATACAGGATCCGGGTGAAGTGGGTATAGCAGGTGTTACA
>JAEUSE010000207.1:0-514 GCA_016788805.1 Candidatus Doudnabacteria bacterium | reverse complement strand
GTTGGTACCACCACTACCGATGCATTTGGTTTCTACAAATTCAGCAACCTTGCTCCGGGTAATTATACCGTTCGTATCGTTCCTCCGGCTAACTATACCCTTAGTGCAAAAGACCAGGGTGGTAATGAAGACACTGACAGTGATTTTGACCCCATCACTTATACCACTGCCAGCGTTACCCTTACAGCCGGTCAGAACAGAACCGATGTGGATGCAGGTTTGAAGTTTAACCAAAATGTTCCTGCCAGTGTGGGCGACCGTGTATGGTTTGATACTGATGCAGATGGTTTACAGGATGCCGGAGAACCCGGTGTGTCTGATGTGCTGGTAACATTATACAACAGTGCAGGGGTGGCAGTAGCCAGTACTTACACTGATGCCAGCGGCTTCTACCTGTTTACAAATGTAGCCGCCGGTAATTATACAGTAGGAGTAAGCCTTCCTCCTGCAATGGTATTTACTACCAGCGCAGGTGCAGTAAGCGTTGCTAACAATAGTGATGTGAACCCCGCTA
>JAEUSE010000206.1 GCA_016788805.1 Candidatus Doudnabacteria bacterium | reverse complement strand
TTGACCATCCGTTACAGTCTGCCACAGGCAGGGGCCGTACAGGTGGTACTGTACAATGCGGCGGGCCAGCAGGTACTGGGCCGCACACTGAATGCCATGGCAGGGATGAACCAGCAGCAGGTGCAGGTGCCCGCTATTTCAAAAGGTGCTTATTACCTGAAGGTAACAGACAAAGAAGGAAAGGAGATAGGCGCACAGCAACTCATTGTTAAGTAAAAAGAGCAAACTGAACTGAACTAAACAGGTACCGGTGGCAGTACACACAACTGCTGCCGGTACCCTTCACTGAATTTAAACACACAAATTAAAAAAATGAAACGCAAATTCTTAACATGGCTTACAGCTATGACTTTAGCTGTTGCCACGAATGCCCAGGTAAAAGTGGGCGACAACCCGACGGCGCTTGACCCCAATGCCGTATTAGAAATGGAAAGTACCACTAAGGGAATGATGCTCCCACGCATGACAGCGGCGCAGCGGGATGCCATCAGCAATCCCAGCAACTCCATGCTTATTTACAATTCTACCGAAGGCTGTATTAATATTTACAGTGTTGCAGAAACCAAATGGAAATCCCTTTGTGGCAATGACCCCAAAGGTAGTGCTGAGTTTACAGCAGACTGCAGCAGTTTGTTAGTAACAGGAACCTACACTACTGGTGTGGCGCTTAACCCAAGCAACAATTACCTTACAGTAAATGTGGATGTTACTACATTGGGTAGCTACAATATCCTGGCAACCAGCGCCGGAATGTATTTTGCCGCTTCGGGTGCTTTTACTACCCTGGGCACACAAACGATCATTTTGGGGGCACAGGGCTATCCTTTAGTAAGTGGCGTTAATTTCCTGGCGTTAGATATTAACGGTGAACTGTGTACCACGGTTATTACTGTAGGCAATGGCGTGGCAGCTATCACAGGCTGTGGTACCGTTGGTGCATTTACAGGCTCCCTCGTAACAGGTCAGGCCATTGCCGACGGCAGTGTATATCAAAGCTATACCGCGGGGCCTGCTTACACTGGTGGGGGTGTTTTTGGGATAACTTCTGCGGTCTCTAACGGTATTCGTATCTCAACTCCGGTGAACGGAACATTTAGTGCCAGTGGCGCACCCATTGATTATTTCCTGACGGGTACCCCTATTATGCCGGGCAACACCACCATTAATTACACCATCAACGGTTTTGCCTGTTCGTTTACTGTACCGGTACAGAGCGGTACGGGCTATGCATCATCAGTAAGCTGCAGCGGTGCTCCCGCCGGTACATATATCGTAGGTACAGCCATGACCGGCAGCAATACCAAAGGGATTTCACTTAATGTGACTACCCCGGGCACTTTTACCGCACTCACCAATACCGCCAACGGTATTTATTTTGAAGGTACCGCCACCCTGGCAGCCGGTGCCCAGACCATGACCCTCACGGCAGTCGGTACACCCACTACCATTACCCCGACCACATACACGGTGACCATAAGCACCACGGCCACCACCTTTGTGACCTGTACTTTCACTGTAACTCCTACATATCCACCATCGGTACCTACATTTAACACCTTGAATTGTGCTTCTTTAGGCATGAGTGCGATTGGTGGGGTCAACTATGTAAAAGCAAGTAATACAGGAATAAGCGACCAATTTGGAAGCACTGGAAATGGTGGAATAGGCATGTATACTAATGCATTATCTATTTCAGCAGATGGTTTGACCATGGCTGTGGGAGCCCCTTTTGAGGATGGAGACCTGACAGGTGGTGCCATCAATTCGACAAGCAATAATAATTGGGGTCAGGCTGGTGCAGTCTATGTATATACACGTCCCAATAAACAAAGTAACTGGTCTCAACAGGCCAAGATCAAACCGACCCAATTAGGAATAAGCGATTTATTTGGTGTTGCTGTAGAACTATCTGACAATGGAAGTACTATGGTCGTAGGAAGTACTGGTGAGTCTGGTAGTGGTACCGGTATTAATCCGGCACACAATAACAGTGCTACTAATTCTGGTGCTGCCTATGTCTTTACCCGCAGCGGTTCAACCTGGAGCCAACAAGCCTATTT
>JAEUSE010000205.1 GCA_016788805.1 Candidatus Doudnabacteria bacterium | reverse complement strand
TGCCAGCATAACTTTGTCGCGAGCTGCTAGCACGTCGGCTTCGGTGGCATTGGGATTTGCTTCCCGCAATTTTTTGCGGACCAAGCCTTCAACTGTACCATTCGTGCTCTCGCTCAGGGCGAATTTGGTCACTGGCGCGGGAGTCGCCGGTGCCGGCTGGCGTTGGGAGTTGCCGGCGGTGTTGTGACTGCCGGTGCTCCAGGTGTAGTTACATTCTGTCCTTGGCTGGCATTGACGATCGGCACAGGTGTCATTATGGTAGTGCCGTTAGCCTGTTGAATCGGGACCAATGCAAAATTGGGAGAAGGACTGGTAGCAGCAGGCTGGGAAGCCTGGGTTGCTGGAGCAGTTTGAGTGGCAGGTGTCGTTGGATTACCTGCTGTGTCGACAACGCCCAGTTTTACCGCTTCGTCGAGCGGCATCAGGCGGAATTGTTTACCACCAATATTAATTGGGGATACAGGCGTTGTCATAGAAGTGAAACTCACATCTCTAGATTTTGACTACCTACTACGCATCAAAATGTAGCTCTTTAGGGATAGAGCACGGGGAAAAAAACTTCTACGTAATAATAAAAACATTTATTCCGTATAAATTGCCTATATAAAAGAAAAAACGGAACATGCTCTGAGTCAAACTCAGTGTTCCGTTTAGGGCAGGCAATACACAATGTAAGAGTAAAAATTTAAATATAATTTTTATATACTAATCAGACCAGCCATAATCCTATTTGGCTTGCAATTGCTCCCAGGGATGTGGGGCTTGTGATGGCCATTGCTGGGATGACTACTGGCAGACTCAAAAGGCCAAGCGCCATAGTTGAGAAGGCTTCCTGAATGCCGCTGCCGCTCCAGTTTTGGGGTTGTGGCCGGAATAAATCATACAAATCCCTTTGGGTAGGTTGCTGTTGGTAAACCAAAACTTTTTCGACATATTTTGTATATGCGGACTGGTCTCCAGTCAATTGCCGGATAAAGTCTACGCGCTGGGAAGCGTCTAATTGCTGGACTTGACGGGATAACAGTGATGCGTTGGTGTTTTCGTTTTGCAGGGCTGCAGCCGAAGGCTGGTGTGAGTTTAACTGATGGGCACTGGATACAAAGTCCTGGAAAAATTTGTTTCGCGTTGGGCCAGATAATGTCTGGTACTGTAACTTCAACTGATCGGCCAGCACCTTGGGTTGTAGCCGGGAGTAGTTATCGGCTGTGACGTTGCGAGGTGCACTGGCCGTGCTTGTATCGCGCGAGAAAGTATCTTTGGTCAGCGCTGCCGTGTCAAACGTGAAAGGCGTTTGCATCGGCATGGTGTAATACGAGCCAACAGAAGCTTTCGTTAAATCGGTCGCGCCCTTTGATCCAAAGAACGGATATTGGGCTTTTTTCATTAAAGATTGAGACAATAGTGAGCCACCGCGTGTGTCCATTCCTGTTCCCTTTCGCCCTGATATACAGTCACAGCCACCAGGCTGGTTTCGCACAACGGTCTCTATCAACACTGCCAATTAAACTGTTGAATTAGAATTGTGTGCGTTTAGGGCGGCGCCCTTCTGCCAAAGATTGAAGCTAGATTCATCAACCGTGATCCTCCTCTACGGCAAACTTCAACGTTGCTGCGATACGGCAGCACTAAACAGTAACGTTCTTCAAAACGTCTCAACTCAAGTTTTAAGCCTATACATTCCCGGTCTTTATGGGGGCCAAGCTTTCGAAAACCAACTTCAGCCAGTCATCAGAACCAGTACAACCAAGCTAAAAGTTTTCTCTTAAAAGCGCTCGGTAAATAAATGCAGTGTCAATGTCCCAAGTCTCTATTAACATTTATTTACTTTTTAAAATTGCTTCACTTAATGAAGCAATGTCGATAAAACTAATATATCAGAGCACGCAGGTTTTGAAAAATACTTTCTTATGTTTTTAAAGTGATGATCGCTTAAATGCCATACTTGTAAGACTTTGAGGTGTTTAACATTTGTTAATAATTTAAATTATTTGTATTGACTTTCATGATTTAGTAATTAAAAAGCGCCGAGTTGTTGGTTCGGCGCTTTAAAAATGATTTCTGGAAATT
>JAEUSE010000204.1 GCA_016788805.1 Candidatus Doudnabacteria bacterium | reverse complement strand
TATTCGTAGATTAGGATTATATTTGTATGTCTAAACACTGGAACCTGAAGTCAGACGCCGAACCGGAAGCGCTGCTGAAAGAGTATGCTCATGTACACCCCGTTATTGCTCGGTTGCTCGTAGAGCGCGGAGTCGGGCCGGACCGGCTGGACACATTTTTACACCCCAAGTATGAAGGCCTCCATGACCCGTTTTTGTTTGCGGACATGCGCAAGGCGGTAGATCGTATATGGTTAGCTATAGAACAAGACGAGCGCATGGCCGTGTATGCAGATTACGACGCAGACGCGGTTACCGCCAACGCGGTGCTCCAGCAAACTTTTCGTTACCTGGGGGTTCCAGTGGGAAGTTATATACCGGATCGGTTTACTGAAGGGTATGGGTTAAACCTGGAAGCATTTGAGAAACTGAAAGCGGAAGGCGTGACGCTAATTATTACAGTAGACTGCGGTACGAACTCTGTGGATGTAGCCGACTTTTGCAAATCCAACGGTATAGACTTAATTATTACCGACCATCACGAAATTACTGCCAAAACACCGGATGCCTACGCACTTATTAACCCCAAGAACCCGGCAGAGCAGTATCCGGACAATCAAATAACCGGTGTGGGCGTGGCTTATAAATTGGCCGTTGCCTTACTAAGCGAAACGGACAAGGTAATTGACTTGAAAGGTATACCGGAAGATGAGCACATAAAGCACTGGGACAAGTGGTTGTTGGACTTGGTGGCAATTGGTACTGTGGCAGACTGTCATAGTCTTATGGGCGAGAATCGTATTATAGTGAAATATGGTTTGATGGTACTCGCAAAAACCAAATGGGCAGGCTTGCGGGCGTTGTTGCAAACAGCGGTGGGTATAAATCAGACTGAGCTTACCACACATACGTTAGGGTTTACCCTCGCTCCGCGCATCAACGCTGCCGGTCGGTTAGAGCACGCCAACATCGCACTGGATACGCTTTTAGCTACAGACCCCGTAGTAGCAGGGCAGGCTGCGCAGGCGCTAGAGAAAGTAAATGAGCGTCGGCAGCAGTTGACCGAGCGGCTTATTTCCGAAGCGAGAGAACAGGCGGCTCTACAGGCCGCTCACGCGGTGTTGGTGTTAGCAAGTCCGGACTGGCCAAAAGGGGTGGTGGGTATAGCCGCGGGCAGATTGGCGACTGAGTTACAAAAACCGGTTATTGTTTTGGAGCAAGGCGAGCAAGAGTCTACCGGCTCCGCCCGCACATTTGGGGATTTTGACATGGTGGAAGCGCTTAAGGCCACTGCCGAGCATTTGCTCAAGTTTGGCGGGCACAAGCAGGCAGCCGGTTTAACGTTGGCCACCACAAATTTGGATGCGTTTCGGGTGGCTATCGCGCGTTACGCCTCAGAGCACATGAGCCAAGCGGACCAAGAGGTGGTTTTAGATTTGGATGCTCAGTTGACCGCTTCGGACTTAACCCTCGACTTTTTTGACCAGTTGGAGGAGCTGCAGCCCTTTGGAGTGGGTAACCCGAAACCATTATTTTTAATTCAAAATGTAGAACTGTATGGAGCCAAAAAAGTAGGGAACGACAAGCATGTCCAGCTAACCTTTTCGGTTGAAGGTCGGCCGGTGCAGGGGATAGCTTTTAATATGGCCTATGTGTGTGATACAGTGCCTGTAGGTTCCATGGTAGACCTCGCCGCGGAACTCATAGCGGACACCTGGAACGGCATACGGAGGCTGAAGTTGAGAGTGGTAGATATTAGGCTAGCTTCCACAGCTTCTTAAGCTTCTAAAGCTTGTTAGGAAAGGCAGGATGCAAGAAGTTATACACTCGTACAGAGATTTAATTGTGTGGCAACGAGGGGTCGATTTAGTAGTCTTTGTGTATGAATTGACAGAAGGGTTTCCAAAGGAAGAGATGTATGGACTGACTTCACAAATGCGGAGAGCGGCGGGGTCCATCCCTTCAAACATCGCAGAAGGTAGATATAGAGGTACAAAAGCGGATTTTATTCAGTTTTTGCGAATTGCGCATGCTTCGGCCGCTGAACTTGATACACAAATCATTATTGCCAAACGACTATTAAAAACTCA
>JAEUSE010000203.1:1837-2073 GCA_016788805.1 Candidatus Doudnabacteria bacterium | reverse complement strand
CATGGTTGGGCAATTGGAGGACGCAACCGAGAGCGATTTAGCCGGTTTGGGTACCAAGTCCGGGTACGTACATTCATGGGGGTATGCAGGTGTATTAACCGTAGCCGATGATGTCTTTTTGTACGCTCGAAATTTGATCGGCGGTCAAAAAACAGAGGCGACCGATACCATAAACGTTAATTATGGCCGAGATTTTACATGTGATATAGTGGCGGATATCGCCATGGCAGGCGGCG
>JAEUSE010000203.1:0-1827 GCA_016788805.1 Candidatus Doudnabacteria bacterium | reverse complement strand
AAGGGTATTGAGGTCGGGAATATATTCCAGCTTGGGTATCATTATTCCTCACTCATGAAAGGTGCTTCGTTTGTCGCCGAAGATGGAGCGGAAAAGCCTTACTACATGGGTTGCTATGGTATCGGCATTGGTCGTACTATGGCTGCGATTGTGGAAGCGCACCACGACGAGAAGGGGATTGTGTGGCCGGTGAGTGTCGCGCCGTTTGCGGTCCACTTGATTGCGTTGCCGGGTAAAGACGCAGAAAACATTTTTTCTGTCTCTGATAAGCTTTATTCGGAACTTCTAGACGCAGGAGTGGAAGTATTGTACGATGATAGGACTGGCGTTAGTGCCGGTGAAAAATTTGCCGACTCAGATCTTATTGGGATCCCCATTCGGCTCGTGTTGTCTCAAAAGACTATTGCCGAACAGTCGGCGGAGTACAAGAAGCGTACAGAATCGGAGAGTCGTCTTATTTCGCTGGGCGAGGTGCTACAGGTGCTTCGCGAGTCGAAGGCTCGGTAAAGTAAAATTCAAAAGTTTAAAATCAAAATTTTAACTCAAAAGTCTGTAATTGTTGCAGCGGGTACTTTTGGGTTTTAATTTGTAGTTTTAATTTTTGGATTTAAAGTTTTTAATTTTTATATTGTGTTTGAACCTATCTTTAAAAAATTCTCCCAAGATATTGGCATAGATTTAGGTACGGCCAATACCTTGGTCTACGTAAAAGGCAAAGGCATTGTTATTAATGAGCCTTCGGTGGTGGCGATTAATAATCGAACCAAACAGATTGTGGCTATTGGGAGCGAAGCGCAGAAAATGGTCGGTCGAACACCCGGTTATATTACCGCTACAAGACCTCTCGTGGATGGGGTGATTTCGGACTTTGAAGTGACTGAGCAAATGTTGCGTTATTTTATCGACAAGGTACATGCCGGTACGTATAGTTTTTTGCGACGCCCTCGGGTGGTAATCGGTATTCCCAGTGGAGTTACGGAAGTGGAAAAACGTGCCGTGCAGGACGCTGCAATTAATGCAGGTGCTCGGAAGGCTTTTCTTGTGGAAGAGCCGATGGCCGCGGCTATCGGCGCTCGACTACCTGTACAAGACGCAGTTGGAAGTTTGGTGGTAGACATAGGTGGAGGAACTACGGAAATAGCGGTTATATCTTTGGGCGGCGTAGTGGTGGCGCGGAGTATTCGGGTGGCGGGGGACAAGATGAACCAGTCCATCGTACAGCACGCTCGAGATAGGTTTAACTTGCTTATCGGAGAGCGTACGGCGGAAGATGTTAAAATAAAAATTGGATCGGCCGGACCAGTGCCCGAACCGTTGCAGGCGCCTGCGCGAGGACGGGACCTGCTCACCGGATTACCAAAAGAAATTTCGCTTTCAGATACGGACGCGCGTGAAGCCTTAGCGCAGCCCGTTCGGAATATAGTCGATAATATTAAAGCGGTTATTGAAGAAATTCCACCGGAGATTGTAGCGGATATAATGCATCGCGGTGTGGTCTTAGCTGGCGGCGGTGCTTTACTTCGTGGTCTGGATGTGTTGCTTGCGCATGAGATAAAGATGCCTGTGCAAGTTGCGGACGATCCGTTGACGTGTGTGGCGCGGGGCGCGGGTGTTATTGTTGAGGATTTGGAGTCGCTGAGTGACGTACTGCTCCCCGCAGACTTTGAGAGCATGGGAAGATAGTTCTCAAAGTTCCACATTCCAAACAATTTTATAAACTGTAGTATTAGAATATCCAAGCCTAATCGGGTTCTGTCCAGATTTTTAATAGCGGTGTATGTGTGTAAGTTGTTAGTTGGTACCTGTGATTTATTTTTTACGACATGT
>JAEUSE010000202.1 GCA_016788805.1 Candidatus Doudnabacteria bacterium | reverse complement strand
GTCTCGGATAGTTTTGTCGTCCACATCTGTGAGGTTCATAACCCAGTCTACCGTGTGGCCGGTGTATTTGAGCGTCCGGTAAATACTATCGGCAAACAAATAAGACCGAAAATTGCCTATGTGGGCGTAGTTATATACAGTCGGTCCGCACGTATACATTCGCACCGGCTCGTTCTTGGACAACCCTAGTTCTTCAACCTTTTTTGTGAGCGTATTGTAGAGTTTCATAAAAAAAGTGTAACACGCTCACAAGCCAAAGGTCTATGTGTAGGTGTGCGGGAATGCTCGGTTGGGGTGTTTACAAATTATTACTAATGTGGTATAAAACATTATTCAAACATCGCAACGGGTGTTGCAAAGGAGGTTGTCATGGAAACGACGCTACTCGTACGCACCCCCGGTAGCCCTGTAGGGACATTGGTTACTTACACGGTAAAGTTGGCTCCCAACGGCGGAGTGCAAATTACTGTTGTTCGAAAAACCGTGTTCTTACTGTGCCTCTTTTAGGGGGAGACACGAGGCAGCTCAGAAGCTTGCCTCGTGTTTTAAATTTTATAGAATTTGACACTAAGCCCCAAGGGCTTTGAGGTGTTGCTGTCGGAGCGAGGCTAAATGATGATGCGGCCGTGGGTGTTCTAAGATTTTAGCGAGATGCAAGCCGTTAATGTAATGAGGGAGTAGTACGTAGTCCACTCTATGTCGGTAGAGTACTTTGGTGTCTGCCTCGGTTTGGGCCATAATAATTAACTTTGCTTTTATTTTTCTATTGCGCACGGTTTCTACCACGCTTAAGTTATCGGACAAGTTGGGGAGAGTGGATACAATCAACCGCGCGTGGGCGAAGCCGGCTAATTCTTGAATGTACGGATCGGACGCGTCCCCGCAAATGACCGGCACGCCTACATGGGCATAGTGTTCAGCCACGTCCGGGTTAAAATCAACGATAACAAACTTTTGATGGTGCTTGATAAAACTTTCCGCCAACTCTCCGCCGGTTCGGTGCACCCCGAGTAACACAATATGATTTTTAAGAGTGCTTACCCGCTGGTGCTTTTCAGCGTTGCCTTGTTGAAAGTCAAACCAATCTAGCGCCCCCGCTAACCAGGTGTATATATTTTCCGCCCGGATTATGGAAAAAGAAGATGTGGCAATGGTAATAATAGCCACCAGCGTTAGTAGGGTTGTTGTTGCTTCCGAAACATGCCCCAATCGGGTGGCGAGTGCCATAAGAATAAGACTAAACTCCGACACCTGACCCATGGTAACACCGGTTAAAAAGGAGGTTCGGGGTTTGTAGCCCAGTCGAGATAAAATGACTAAGGTAATAAGCGGCTTACCTGCAATTACGAACAGGGAAAGCATAAGGGCCGGCAGCAGTAATTCCGTGAGTCCTTCGAAGCGTAATTGACTACCCAAGACGATAAAGAAAATCATGGTAAAAAAATCCCGCAACGACCGAATGCGAGCAGAAATCTCGTGGTGCACACTGCTTTTAGAGAGTGCGAGGCCGGCCAAAAACCCGCCAATCTCCAAAGAGAAGCCTACGATGGGTAGCTGCACGAAAGTCGCAAATCCGAGCGCCCAAGCTAAAGAAAATACGAGCAATAGTTCGTCAGACTTGCCGATAACCTTTAGCAATTTTGGGAACACGTAGGTACTAAGCCCGGCAATAAGCGTAGCCAGGGCAATGCCCTTTCCCAGAGTAAGCCCAATTTGCGCCCATAAGGGCATGGAAGCATTGCCCGCTTGTTCACCGCTGCCCGAGAGGGCCATGAGCATAACCAGCACCACTAAGTCTTGTATCAACAATATGCTGAGAGATAATCTACCGGAAAGACTTTGTAATTCTCGTTTTTCGGAAAGCAGCTTTACAACAATAATGGTGGAAGACAGAGTGAGGCCCAGTGCGATGTACGCAGCGGTGATTGCGGAAAACCCAAAAGCCAGAGTTGCAATGAATCCAAAAATACTAGTCACTAATACTTGACCGGTTCCGGCCAGTATAGCTTTCCGGCCGATCTTTTAGAGCTCCGTAATGTCCAACTCCAGCCCTACCATGAACAAAACCAAGGTAATG
>JAEUSE010000201.1 GCA_016788805.1 Candidatus Doudnabacteria bacterium | reverse complement strand
ATCCGGGCCAAATTGACCTTCGATGATTTTGAAACCGCCGTTGGTGAAGCTGACGGAAAAATTGCCGAAGGCGTCGGTCATGCCCGCCGCCGGAGTGCCTCCCTCGGCCTTCCATCCGAAGATAGGACTCTGGGTAGGACCGACTCCGTAAGCCGAACGCAAGGTGTTCGCCGAACCGGCAAAACCACCGGTAATTTCCAGCACCGAGATGGCGCCGAAACGGTTGTAGATGTGGATGAATAAACCGGCAGTCACACGACCAGCCGGACTATCGCACTCGCCGCTGATGTAACCACCGGTTAGTAGCATTGGCGAATTTTCGTCGAGCGTCAACGTAAACGTCCGTGGATTGGTCGTGGTCCAGCGTTCCCCGTTGAAGGTATTGCCGAACTGACACACGCCGACTGGATTTTTCACGGTAATCTGCAACGCAGTACCGGCAGGACCCATGACGTAGTTCAGGCTACCATCGGGCACTCCGCCTTTGGAGATGCCCGGAGCATCAGCGTTGATACTGAAGCCTGCGGCAGCCGTGGCAGCCGAAGCGAATTGTCGGCTCAGAGCGGAATTGCCGGAAAAATGGTTTTCAATCTGAGCAAACTGCTCCTCAGGGCTGGTCACGATAGCGTCGGTTTGGGCAAACACGGAAAGCGTGCCAAAAGCGGCCAGTAGAATCGCGGCCGCGACGATTTTGATGAGTTTGTTCATCGCGTTTCTCCTTAAAATGCAAGTTGAAATATGCCGCGAGCCGAGGACTGGCGCGCGGAGAGTCAAATGGGTTTAAGAGTAGGTTGGCCGAGAGGCACCTACTCCAGTGAATGGAAAGATAGCAACAGAACAGAAATATTTCTCTGTACTCCTGCTATCATTCCAAACACTAAACGCCATTAAAACTTTCCGCAATGCTCACTAAACAATAATCTCTCTAAAATATATCCTCCTGGGATATAAAAAAGTGCGTATATAAACGTGGAAGGGTTGAAGTTATCTTGTCTTCCTGGATAAATATTTTACGGGAGATTGCTTCGTCGCAAAGCCTTCTCGCAATGACAATCGATGTCGTAAAGTATTCATCTAGAAAGGTCAGTAGGTGACCCTACACTGTAGTACATACTAAGAAAAATGTCAATATATCACATAAACGCCTTATTTATAAGGCAAAATCAAACATTTTTTAAAATACCTTGGGTACACAAAAAGCCGGGCACGAAGCGCACCTCCTTATATGCATAATACCACACTCGACTGTAGCTTTACTGGTGTATAGCCGAAATGGTTTGGCCGGTAGTTGCATCAGTCAGCCTTGAGAGCACCACCACAACCTTGTACTCCCCGGCTTGAGTTTGGTACAACACCTGGTCGGCCGAAGCTTTATTCTGCTGCAAAAGATTTGTCGACAGCTCTGACTCCCACAAGCCCGACACCTCAGACAAACTTTGCGCGATGTCCCGTTCTACACGGTAGCCCTTACTCCCATTTGCGTACTCCACGCTGTAAGCCCGTGCATCTTTAGTCTCCCCAACTAAATCGATAATGGCTTTTGGCACATCGGCCAAATTAACCTGAGCAACCGCCCGTTCCACCGGCACCATAAAATCCTCGGTCGACTGCGTCGGCGCAGTTCCCTTTTGTGTGTTAGCCGGAGCTCGCTCCGACGTTGCAGGTTCCGAAGCACTGCTAGTTAAACCCTTCACGGGGACGGAATCTTTTCCGTGCAGGACTACTCGAACCGCCACCGCGCTGGCTGAGCCCAGCAAGAGTACCGCAAACACTAAACCGACAATGTATTTTTTATCCATATTATTTCACGCTAACTTACCTTTTTTCTTAAACACGACATAGGTAGCCGTAATAATCGCAACCGGCCAACCGGCCCAAGCCACTACCGCAAGCGGGCTCAACGGCTTAGGCGCGGGTTCAGTTATAGGGTTGTGTACTATCACCGGAAAAGCGGCGTCTACTATGGACTCCCCGGCTTTCTCGAATCGCACGTTCAACTCATACTCGCCCGCCCGAGGAAAGGTAAAGGTCATACCGGCCGGACCAACGGAGGGTTTGTGAACACCACTGGCAAACACGG
>JAEUSE010000200.1 GCA_016788805.1 Candidatus Doudnabacteria bacterium | reverse complement strand
ATTACGACAAACTTCGCGATAAAGATATTCCACTGCTTCGTCGCAAAATCGGCGTAGTTTTTCAGGATTTCAAACTGCTTCCGAACCGCACTGTGTTCGAGAATGTGGCTTTCGCATTGGAAATCGTGGGCGTCAGCACGAAAGAGATCAACAATACCGTGCCACGTGTGCTCGATATAGTAAACCTCAAAGACAAAGCTAAGCGTATGCCAGTTGAACTAAGTGGTGGTGAGCGACAAAGGGTAGCTATTGCTCGCGCAATCGTTCGTCAGCCTAAAATTCTTATTGCGGATGAGCCCACTGGGAACCTGGACCCAAAACATGCCTGGGATGTCATACATGTGCTAGAAAAGATTAATCGTTATGGCACTACAGTGCTGCTGACCACCCACAACCAAGAAATTGTCAATCAACTCAAACGCCGTGTCATAACCATTAAAAACGGTACGGTAGTCAGCGATCGTGCCAACGCCGAGTATAGTGAAAAGCCTCAACAATCTCAGCGGAGCGTACGCTAAATGAGTCGGCGCACAACTACATTCGGACGTATTATTCGCACGGGAGTTCTTTACTTTGTACGCAATGCTTGGCTGGCGATTGCAGCCATGGCTACTATGATTATCACGCTCACGATTATCTTGTTCTCTATCATTGTCAATGCCACGTTTAGCAACACCGTGCAGCAGATAACTGAGAAAATAGACGTATCTGTGTATTTGAAAGACTCGGTTACCGATGACCAGGCAAAGGAATTCGTGCGCGATATTGAAAAGCAGTCAAATGTTGATTCCGTTATTTACCTCAATAAACAAGCCGCTTTGCGTGCATTCATTGCCCAAAACGCCAATAACCAGAAACTGCTACAGGCAGTCAGCGAGACAGACAACCCTTTACCGGCTACTATCAAGATCAAGCCTCGGGATCTTAACAAGCTAGACCAAATACGAAGCTATGTTACACAGCCACGCTGGCAAAAGCTTCAGTCCGACCCAGTGTCAGATAATGGTGAGCGTCGCCAGACCATAGATAAGATTACTCATGCGACGAATATCTTGCGTGAAGCAGGCATTGTCGCTGTGGCAGTTTTTGCGCTCATATCGGTACTTATCATTTTTAACACCATTCAAATGGCAATCTTCAATCGTCGAGACGAATTGCAAATTATGCGACTGCTGGGCGCCAGCACGGGATATATTCGAGGTCCTTTCGTGGTTGAAACGGTTATATACGGAGTTATCTCGGCCATTATTTCTATACTACTCATCAATGCACTGTTTATAACTGCATCGAGCTCGTTGCAGGCCACGAGCCTCGGCCTGCTCGATATAAGTTATAGCCAGCAATTTTTTGAAGAGTATTATTGGCGATTGTTGCTCATGCAGCTTGCGCTTGGTATACTTATTGGGGCTGCGTCTTCTGTGATTGCCACGCAGCGATATCTGAAATTCAAAACGAAATCCAAATAAATGAAACTAGGAACTAGGAACTAGGAACTAGGAACTAGGACCGCTTTATTAGTAGTTGCTGTTTTCTAGTCTCTATAAAGGGGAGGGTTGAAGTAGTTGCGTAAGCGTGGTATCATACTAATGGTTTACTCAACACACAAATGTATGAAAAAAAATGTCTCCCAATCTATTAACGGTCTTCTTCGGCGCCACTCTAGGGTAGCGCTTTTGACTGCAAGTTCGCTCATACTCGTTTCTGGTGCGATTCTGCCCGCCTGGCGCCAGGTTGTTTTAGCCGATCAGTACCAAGATCAGATAAACGCCCTGCAGACAGAAAACGCCAATAACCGAGCTGCGCTCGATGGTCTGGAATCACAGGCGGAAAGTTATGCCGATGCTATTTTGAAACTGCAACAGCAGATTGATGGCTTGCAGCATTCCATAGATGAAAACATGAAACTGCAAGCTGATCTACAGCGTCAAATTGCCGAGGCTCAGGCCGAAATAGATCGTCAGCGTGCGATTCTAGCAAGTGATGTAAAGGCTATGTACGTTGATGGCAACCCGAGTTCACTCGAGATGCTTGCAACCAGCAAGAATTTGAGCGATTTTGTCGACAAGCAAGAGTACCGTAGCCG
>JAEUSE010000001.1 GCA_016788805.1 Candidatus Doudnabacteria bacterium | reverse complement strand
ATACCAGAAACAATGGAACAAACTTCGCCATTGCTCGTCGCCATAGTCATGCAACTCTTTTCCTACCACATTGCCGTCGCCAAAGACCTCAACGTCGACCGGCCCCGCAACCTGGCTAAATCTGTGACCGTCGAATAGCTTACTTGCAAAGTGATTCGAAAATCTTCAGGTAGCCCGTCGCCGTGCGCTCCCATGAAAAATTATCGAGCACATACTGTCGTACTTTTTCCCGATCGAAAGCCGATTTGTGTAATTCACTAGTGATTGCCGCGATAAAAGCTTCCGGTTTTTCACTTTGTAGAAGCCTGCCTGTTTTGCCGTCCGCTACCGCATCGACGATACCCTCTATGCCTGCGGCAAATACTGGCGTCCCGCACGAAGCTGCCTCTAAGGCAACCAGCCCAAAGCCTTCCATGTCACCCGGTACGGCGATGTTTGGCATGAGAAAGATATTTGCAGTATTGTAAAGCAAATCGCGCGCAGTGTCAGATATATACCCCAGAAGCAGCACTTTACTGTGTAAATTATTTTGGTCGATAGCATCCTGTATATGTTCTTTGTCCGGACCATTGCCAGCGACCATGTATACGAAATCCTCTTGATTGGCCGCTAACATGGGCACGGCTTCTCGGACAAACCAGTTCACGCCTTTTCGTTTTACCAAGCGACCTGTGGTTACTATAAGTTTTTTATCCACGATCACAGCCTCTGACAAAGCAAGCTCTTTGCAAAGGTTGCTGCGCAATACATCCCTGTCCTCGTTCTTATAAAATGAGTCGCGTACGCCATATACGACGCGGTGCGGCTCAAGATCGGGATAGCGCAGTCTGACTTCTTTTTCGGTCTGCATACTCCCTGCTACGATGCAGTCTATCTTGGGGAAGCAAAACTTCATCACTTTCTGGTAGGTCGGATTACGAAATGTCACATCCAGCCCATGCACTGACATGACGCATGGCCGACGCACCAGCGCTCGCAGCGCAATCCCCATCGGGGCAAGCATGCCATCTTGTAGATAGATCACATCTGGACGAAATATCCAGCCGGCAAACAACGCTCGCAGGAATAATATAGGGTACACAAGAGGCAAATACTTATTGGCACCGCCATATTTGATAAGTCGGGTATCTGCCATACTCTTCAGGGCGGCATGCATTTCGTAAGCAGCAGTTTCCATCCCACCAACGGTAGGCGGAAACTTGCGAGTGACGTATAAAACTTTCATGGGTCTACTTAGTGATGTGCAAGATGCCTTCTAACACCAGTGAGGTGTCTTCCCAGCGGGAAACTTCAAGACTGTCGATACCCATAGCTTTTACTGGGTAGTCATTGCCTCCTTCTTGCAGTTTATCACCGAGGAATAAGATGTCATCTTTGCTTATTTGCAGCATTTCCATGAGTTTTTCCATGCCGTATGCTTTATCTATGCCCGGCTTGGTCACGTCTATGGAGGTTGCGCCTCCCGCACGAACTTCAAAATCAGGAAGCCTCTCCGCCAAATACTTCTGTAGTTTCAGCTTCTTCGTCGAATCTGGATCCCATGCTTCTTTAAGCTCCACACCTTCATCGCCTAGTTCTGCTACGACGTCTTGGCCCAGAGCGGAATACGTCACCTGGCTTCCACGGTCTTCGATCATTTCGCCATAAAGCTTTTTAGGGCGGTAGCCGAAGTAATCGATCGCCTCTTCAATCGCTGCGGTGATGCGCTGCTTATCGTCCTCTCCAAAATCTTCGGCGTACACCTGCTCCCAATCGTCTTTGGCGACATCATATGTGTAATACCTGGTACCGCAAGTTGGCATTATATGGAGCTTCTCAAGCTTGTCTGGGCTAACGTGTAGATTATCTATGAGCTGCAGCTTGAACTGGTCAAATTTACCACCCGAAATAACGCAAACATGGAAGTAACCAAGCAAACCGCCCAGGGCTTCCGCCATGCGATCGGGGAGGGTAGATTTACTTGGCGCAAGGGTGCCATCAAGATCAAACGCTATTACTTTTTTCGCCATACATGCATCCTTTCGTTTAGAGATATTCGGTTGATTCTCGTTCAGTCAGAACGGCCTGAATATTTTTTATCTTGTCTATTTTTTCTTTTGGTATGACTAGCAGTACATCGTCAGTATCGACGATTACCATATCTTCAACGCCAGCAACCGCAATCAGTTTATCTTTGTGGCTGGATTTAATCAGTGAGCCAGTCGTATCTACCGACACGACATTGCCATCTTCGTAGTTCTCTGGCGTCGTTGAAAAATAATCGTACACCGAGCTCCAGGTGCCAAGATCGGTCCACTTAAAAGGCAACAGGATAACTATAGCTTCACCTTTATCCATAACGTTGGTCGTTACCTCTTCGGTAGCGCCTTTTTCCATTTCGCTATATAGACGCTCTACTGCTTCGTGCTCGCCAGGGTTATCTATAGCTTCTTTAATAGCCATAAGCTTCTCGTACCAATCTGGACGATATTTCTTATACGCCTCAAGCGCCAGCTCTGGGTACCAGCACATGTGGTTGCAGTGCGTCACGACATGAAAGCTCTGTATAAGCTCACGCGTTTCTTTCATGGTGTCTTTGCGGAAGACAAACTTGTCGATTGCATAAGCGTCGTCATCGAGGTTCTGACCTAGCTGCAAATAATCGACTCCGATGCTTGGTTCGGTTGCTTTTATACCCCCTGTTATCAGCTTCTTGTGCTTTTTAACCAACTTTTCGGCCTGACGGATCATCTTTAGAAACTCTTCGGCTGGCTCGCGGTAGCAGTCGGACTGCACCATGAAAAACGGTTCGCCTGGACACACCATGCTCAACCGCAGGAATGCCAGACCCTCACCCGGACCACGATCTTTGGCAATATCTGGCTCTATAATGTAGTTTTTAAGCGGGATTTGCGGAGATTGTTCCGATACGTATTTGATAAACTTCCGCTTTGTTGAGACAAAGATGTCTTCCGCTGGGAACTCTTTAAGCAACGTGTTAATGTTATTTTCGTACGGAGTTTCTTCACCGACGATTTTTTGAAATTGTTTGGGTTTGTCAGTGCGACTGTATGGCCACATCTTCGTCCCCTGCCCCCCTGCGACAATGAGTATTTTCATAGACTCTAGTGTAGCACAAAGCTTGCACTCTCATCCCGCGCAAGAATAACGAGATATATCTTAATAATTTTATGTTATAATAATGATTATGGCCAACCCTGAAATTTTAGAGCTGTATGACTTTCTAAGTGCCCCCTCGTTGCCAAGCCAGCCAGAAGCAGCAGTCGTGTTTGGACGCGCAGATCCGCTTGTTGCACACGCCTTGGGAGACTTAATAATCCCTAGTCTTGTTACAACAGCTGTAATTACCGGGGGCGTAGGGAAAGACTCAGGCGATATAATAAAGCAAGGATTCACGTCTGAAGCGCACTATTTACATGTGCAGCTTGAGAAAGATGCACACAACCGCAATTACACAACACCTACGGTGTTGCTCGAACCGCGAGCTACAAACGGCGGGGAGAACGCACGGTTTTCGCTTGCGATGCTTACGGAAGCTGGCGTGACCACAACGAGTCTGACAACCGTAGCGCATGCCCCTTCGGCGCGACGGCTTTCCGAGACGCTGCAGCACGAAGGGCGTAAAATAAATGGCGCCGAACAAACTGTCCATGTTAAACCGACAGACTACCCTTTCGACCCGAAAAATCCTTCCGACCGCGAAGAAGCATTGGCCGAGTTCGCAAGACTAATAGAGTGGCCAGCTAAAGGTTGGCTTGGCGAACAGAACTTACCGCCAAATTTAGTTGATTATGTTATTGATCAAGGCACTAAAACACCCCGACAGCCATCCCCGTTTGCTGGTGCAATTTTGCGCTTAATACCGCCCGGGCCTCGTGTGTGGCTGTTGGATAAACTGAAGTAACTCAGGGCTGCTATACTAACAATATGAAACAGAAAGTACTTTTGGCTATCCCCGCATATAGGTGCGAGAAGCAAATCATACGAACGCTCGATGAGATTGACGATACGCTAGCCCATCGGGTAGAGGAGATTGCCGTTATTGATAATGGCAGCCCCGATAACACCGTACACGCAGCGTTAGAGTATAAAAAATCCGGTCGCTTAAAAAACCTTCATGTATATCAAAACGTTAAAAACTATAGTCTGGGAGGAACGCACAAAGTCGCCTTTCTAAAAGGCCAAGCTATGGGCTGCACACACGTAGTTATACTTCATGGCGATAATCAAGCTAAGAGCGACGAGGCGAACTTGCTACTGGACTACGCCCTTGCCCATCCAGAAACTCAAACAGTGCTCGGCTCCCGCTTCAGTAAAGGCTCGCATCTGCAAGGCTATGACTGGAAGCGTATATGGGGAAATCGCCTTTTGAATATAGCTTATACAGTCTTCACGGGCCGCAAATGTACCGACCTTGGATCTGGACTGAATGTCTTTGCATTAAAAGATTTGGAGCAAAGAACCTACCTCGAATTTGCAGATAAACTAACCTTCAATTTTGAGCTTTTACTTGACTTAATAAAACGAAAAATCAGATTTGCTTATGTCCCAATCACATGGCGCGAAGAAGACCAAGTCTCGAACGCACGTAATTTTAATATCGCTAAAATAGCGGGAGTAAATTTGCTGCGATGGAGGCTTGGACTCTTAAAATATCCACAGGCTAGATCAACAGAAGATTATGCGTGCAAGGAGATCTCGTAATGTCAGATCTGCAAGTCCTCATGCCCATGGGCGGTCTCGGCAGTCGTTTTACGGCAGCGGGCTACACTACACCAAAACCCCTAATAGAAGTTGACGGCAAACCTATGTTTATGCGAGCACTAGAAAGTTTCAGTAAACTAGATAACGTGCAACATATCTTCGTGATTCGAAAGGACCAAGATGATGCTTTTGGACTTAGTGCCAAGATATTAGCTCAACTTCCGGGAGCAAAAATTAGCATACTGGATCATGATACTCATGGCGCAGTAGAATCCTGCCTTGCCGCCAAGGAATACATCGATGATGATACTGCAATAAGCATTGCCGACTGCGACATTTATTTCGAATCTAAGGAATACTTTCGAAATGCAATAGCGAAAGATAAGCCTGATGGCATGCTACTCACCTTCCATTCAAATGACCCCCGTTATAGCTATGCAGAAAAAGACAGCAATGGCAACGTTATACGTACAGCCGAAAAAATAGCCATATCCAATAACGCCATACTTGGAGGATACTACTTCTCGTCCGGAAGGCTTTTTAAGAACTTAGCCGAAACTTTTATGCTCAGTCCATTGCCTGCTCACCTAAAGGAGTACTACATGTCGCATCTTTTTAACATATTAATCGAAAGAAATGGCCGCATAGAAATAGCAAATATAGACAAAAAATACATATTTGGCACACCTGAAGAATTACAGGACTATCTAGAAGGCAAACAATGAATAAACTTGTCCACGCCGAGAAAAAAGGCAATAAAAAAGCAGTAGTTTTTCTTGCGGTTGGTATATTCAATACTACCGTTGATTTTCTATTCTATACATTCCTAACACAATTATTGTTTACTGAACCGAGTCAGATCGGCTTAGCGGGCATAGCCTCCGGTACATTTGCCTTGGTTTGCGCTTTTCTAACACACGGGCTCATTACATGGCGCGGAAGCAGCTTGAGCCATAAAACCATGTTCAAGTTTTTTGTCTTTACTGGTTTCGGCATGTGGATTATCAGGCCCACGCTGTTAAGTATATTTATTCATTTTGATGGAATATACCAGCTTGCATTTAATGCCTCACAATCAATTGGTTTGCCTTTTAGCTACGCTTTCGTTTCCAATACGGGCGCATTTGGGTTTATGGTACTATTTGTTCTAATTTACAATTATTTCACTTATGACCGCTTTGTTTTTAAGAAATCGCGTATCACTTAACTCATTATTTTACATACTGCCAGTAGAATTCATTTAAAGCTTTAACGCCTGCAGCATACATAGCTAGTGCAATTGATGGATTTTGATACACTTGGTGTTTCAGCCGTCTGATGTGTAATGTTGCAGCATGAAATATAACCGCCTTTTGCTCGCCCTCAGACAAATACTTTGGAGCTAGAGTGTTGCGAACATACTCACATAGACGAACATACTGGTCAGTGCGCCTATCTTGAAAATTTATTTTATTCACACCTTCTAATGCAACAACTTCGTTGCTCCTGAACAAAAATTCGTAACCACAGTATAGAGATTGCATGTTTTTGCCAAAATCAAAAACCGGTCCATTAATGATATTTCCATCTGGCGCTGGGTCGATAATGACAGGCTTCTGATTTTTCCTCGAAACTAGAATGTTGTCTAGCGCAATGTCGCCATCGACTTCTTTGGCATGAGCATATGTTGCAAGATCCATCCGTGCTTGTTCGTGTTTGTTAATTTTATCGATGATTTTGTGTATGCCGTCATACTGTTTTCCATTAATAATTAACGCGTCACACGATGCTGCAGTGGCTAGATCAGTGTTGACCGCAGATGCCTTTTCAAGGCAGCCCCATATGTGCTTGGCGACATAGGTATCAAGCGCTTTATAGTCTGTTCTGTACTCAGTTTTTTTATATAGTATTTCGTGCAAAGAATCCCAAACAGTCCTCAGTACTTTTTCCGAATCTTCGACAGGGTGGCTATGAAGAAAATCGAAGAACATATCATCCTGCTCATCATAGTGAATATCGATTGCGTAATAGTCGCTCCCCGTCTGCTCGCCAAGTACTTTGACAATGTTTTTATGTTTGCGGCTGTTTAGCCAGTCATATTGAGCTTTTAGTCTGTCTTTATATTCAAGTGCTATAATTTTCTTAACGACAACCCTTCCATCTTTTTCGGCCGCAAGAATGGTGATTGCATCAGAGCCACCCTTGAAGTATTTAAGGAGCTTAAACTCACCGCTTCGCTCCAAGCGGTGTACGATTTTAGAAAGAACATTGCCCGAGAAATAGTTTTCTAGGAATAGTTCCATTTCATCACTGATGTCTTCTTCGCGTGACAATTTATCCATTAGTGAATGACGCGATGAGCTCTTCGTTAATTTTCGACCAAAGGGTTCTTTTGTCTTCGACAAGAGAAGCGCAACGCCAACTAATGCAACCGGTAGTACTATAACTGCCCAGGATGTTAGGTCAAAAATTAGCTGCTCGTCACCCCGTAGGCCGACCTGTGCATTAATATCATTGGCAGAGCTTGAGTATGAACCGAGGCTTCCCGGCCCAGACGGCAACGAGACCCCATAGTACGGGGCTGCGCTGAGCATTACTACATCCTTCGCACCATTGGTAGTTATGTTTAGCTGCGTAAAGAGAAGAGCTGCAGATGCAAAATAAAACACCCAGCTTGCCAATGACAGCGAGAGATACTTTGCAATTGAGAGATTTGCAGCAATCTGCTGCAGCCCGTATATGATTGACCACGCTTTGAATCGGATTGCCTGCTTAACGTGTGTATTGAACATTGATGAAAATCGATAGATTACATGGATTAATCGCTTGTCCTCATTTATGAGTGCAGCACCACCCGCCAGAATAATAAAGCCAAAGGCTAAAAGCGCAACAAGTCCTATGGCAATGTGCTCGAAGCCAACCCAAGCTAAGACAACAAATACTAACGCTATGCTGCCAAGAAAAAGTGCGTCTACGCTACGCTCAAATAGGACGACGGCAAGAGTTAAGCCCCAGCTTATCCTATCTGCCGTAGCCATTACGTAGGACCTGACAAACTCGCCTAACCGAAGGGGTAATATGGCATTAAAAAGATATCCCAGACTAAGCGCTCGAAACTGAAATTTGGTGGTGGTATGTCTGACTGGTCGTAAAATATAGCGTGTTTTATATGCGCGCAACCAATGTCCGATGAACTGAAGACATATTACGGCAAGAATCACTAGAATAAATGATGGAGTTATCGTTACGTTTTTCGTTAACACCTCAAGACTTTCTAGAATGGTTTTTGAAAAAACAGCCAATAGTATTGCAGATATAATGACCGGTACAATCAGTACTTTTTTGAGACTCATGGCCTGAAATCCTTCACCTCGACGACTGCTATACCCGCTTCGATTGCAGCCGAGATGCCAGCTGAAGAGTCCTCGAAAGCAATCACTTCATTGGGCTGTAACTTCGTACGCTCCAATGCAAGCTGGTACGCTTCAGGGGATGGTTTAGAGTCTGTGACGTCCTCGAATGTAATCATTTGGTCAAACATGTCCATTAGCCCATGATGTTCAAGCATTGTCTCGGCATTTGCCCGCTTTGCCGTGGTTACTAGTACTATGGCATGATGGGGCTTGAGGTATTTTAAGAACTCCACTAGCTGCGTATTCAGGACCGATAGATGTACATATTCCTTATAGTATCGTTTCTTTTTCTCTGCAATTTCATCTAGCTCATCACTACTTAGGTTTGGTGCAAACCAAGGTAAAAAGGTTTTTGCCTGATGCCCAATACTCTTTTTAAATTCGTCAAACGTCAGCTCAATACCAAAATCCTCAAGGGCTTGCCGATACGCCTCAAAGTTAGCCCTATGGGTATCTACTAGAGTGCCGTCCAAATCAAAGAAAAAACCCTTAATCATTTTCACCTTTTGGTAGTGTTCCGTTAAACAATTTCTGCATGAGATTAATCTTTAACTTAATCAAGGCTTACGCCTAATGCAATCAACCAGATGGTTAACTCCTGTGCACTGCATATATGTTACCATTATACTGCCTGATAATTGGCACCGGTAGAGTCACGAATGTCTAAACAAGTAAAAGAACGATCGCTAGCAATTATTAAGAGCCCCTGGTTCATTGTTTTTTGCATAAGCATTGCCGTCCTCACTTTCAATATTGTATTTATCGGAAAGTATAGGCCATTCAACAGCGACGACGTGTATTGGCAATTAGCCGTTAAGGACTGGAAGCCGTTTAGCGGGCAAACTTTTTATTTTGGCGCCAAAGACATTTTTGTAATTCTTGCTCCTTTCTTTATAGTTCTCGAGAGCATTTTTACCTATAGCAGAAAGCTCCTAATCCTCGAGTCACTCCTACTTGTTTTAGGGTCTTTTACACTTTTCTATTATTCTTCTCTCTACTTCCTCAAAAAGCTCAAGATTAATTTAACTTATACGGTACTTTTACCCTTCTTGTGGCTTGCAAGTTTTGGATACCCAATCGTATCGTGGTACCTCAACTCAAATTGGCGCAGTTTTGAGATGGGGTTATCATTCGCAGCATTTGCCTTAGTTGCAGCCGTATGCAACAAAGACCTAGTCATCAAGTCGACGCGCTCAAGAGTAGGTCTGTCCGTCGCTATACTCTTGACTGGCGCTATGATGTACAGCGACCCCTACTTTACCTTCTTTACGATTGCCCCTATCTTAATCGCACTTATCTCGCTCCAATATTTTAAGAAAATCGATAATAATACAGCGGCATTGCTCTATCTCGCAGTAGGACTGAGTTACGTGATGAACAAACTTTTTTCTGTACTTGGCACAAGTGCCGGAATTTTTATAAACACAAATGCACCCTCGGTCTTTGTTACTTTCGAGTCAATTATAAGTAATATCCTTGCCTCGTTTCACGAAATTTTTCATATATTTGGCGCTGATTTCTTGGGTAAACCAGTTGCAGCTTCCACAATTGTTCCGCTCATTAACGCCATACTACTTGTTACTATCTTCATTTCGGTATTTTCATACAAAAAATACCTTCAAACTGCTGAGATTAAACGCACAAGTATCGAAGCACTTTGGTCAGTGCTTTTTGTATTCGTACTTGGAAGTGTTTTCTTAACTAACGCGTTTAGCACGCTCGCAGATATCAGCAATTATCGTTTTTATATGCTCTTTGTCTATGCGGGCATCGTCTTGCTTGCGATAGCTATAGGGCGCTATAAAAATGTAAATCTGTCACGAATACTAACTATATTACTTACAGCAGCAACCCTTGCAAACCTTTTGCAAACAGTCCATTCCGTGTCGGCTGATCAGGGCTCAAGCACAGTCTCCAATCGAAGCAATGCACTGAACATTGACATCGTAGCCGCCGCTCAAGCTCAGGGTCTTAAAAAAGGCTACGCAAATTTCTGGCAGGCAAATATTAATACCTACATGTCTGGCGGACAGATCCTTTTTCTCCCCGTTGCATGCACAGAAAGTGGGCAGACCTTGCGCTTCAAGTGGCTCACAACAAGTAGTCGTCTCGAAAAACAGTCCGAAGCCTCATTCTACTTTATTGACCCTTCCATAATTGGGCCAAAGACTTGTACGCAAGAAGATATCACCAAACAATTCGGAGAACCGAAGCGCACTATTGATGTAAACGGTAAGACATTTATGATTTTCGACTACGATATCTCCAGCAAATTTCTTTAACAAGTCATCGTTCAATTTCTCCGTGTCCAAAAAGCCTATGCCATCACAGTCATACCTTATCGAGCAAGAAACGGTTAGTGTTGGACCTGCCTAATTTGCTATATAATTACCTAATACATGAATATACTACATCAAATCTTTAAAAGACAGTACCGTAACTTACCGCTCATTCTTAATCAAGCGTCACGACTATTCAGCAATCGTAACTCTATTTTATACAAAACCGCCCTCGCGTTGTCTGTGATAGTTTTATTGTTAACGACGGTGTATGCAGCGTTCAATACAAGCAACTATTTTTCTACTAATTCAGATGCCCTTATCGCTACCCATCAATTCAGCCATGGTGTAGAGGGTAACACCGTTGCACTTCCCGGGTCTCATGCAAATATTTTAATGATACCCGTATTGTACGTTCAAGGTCATCTTCCATATCGCTACAAGAGCTTCACTTTCCTAAACATTTTTCTCGTACTTACCACCATTCTAGCGTGGGCATTTTTGTTAATAAAACTTTTCGGAAGAGAATACGAGATACCAATAATATTACTGCTTTCCTCTCTTATGTTTGCCTCGGTTACGTTTAACATTGGCATAGGTAATACTACGTTTAGGAATATCGGATTTCCGCTGTCGTTGTGGTTTATTTTTATTATCCGCGATTTGCTAAAGAGCGAAAGCATATCTCGCAGGAAAGTCTACTGGGGTCTTGTTGGTAGTATATTGTTTTGTCTTCTGCTGGCTGGCGATAGTTTCTTTATATATTCGATACTCGTGCCAATCTTAGCCGTGATTGTTTGGTATTGGTTTCAGAGTCATAAATTTACACTGGGCATGTTACGAGTTGTTGCGTTAATCTTAACCGTCGTAATTGGTGCAAAAATCATCAAATGGATATTGGCCTACTCCCATTCGATTTACTTTGATTATGCCTTTCTTAATAAGCCTACCGTGCTCCCCTACGAGCATTTTTGGCCTTCAATGCAAGTAACTTTCAGACAATTGATGGAACTACAGGGCGGTTCAATATTTGGCCTACAGATAGGCGTCAACAGCTTGTTGGCATTCATCAATCTCATGATTCTCGTACTAGGTGTCATTGGGCTCATCTTAATATTGGCTAGAACGAATAGACGCTACAAAGCAAAGGAGAATATTACTGAAGAAAATAATTTCATTCTTACGACGTTGGCAGTTAGCTATTTCGTCATCCTGGCCGAATACGTCCTCTCAGGGTATGCGGTCGCCGATATGGGAAATGGGCAGATTATTGACTTCATGAACACTAGATACCTGACTCTATTACCACTTATTGCCATCGTCGGCTTCGTATGGGCATTAAGACAGTATTATAGTCAGCAGAGATATGTGGCACTGCTTTGTTTAGTTCTAGTCGTCGGCATCATCACCTATTATCCTACCGTCAGTTCTGCATACAAAGTACAGAATCAAATAAAGCCGGTTCCCTCAAAAACATCGATTAACCAGATTATTGGTTATTTGACTGCGAATAAAGTTGATACAATTGTTACAGATTTTTGGTATGGACCACCTATACGCTTTTGGTCAAGTAATCGTATTAGCTACACGCCTCAGATAAACTGTAATAAACCAGTGCCATTTGATTCGCGAGAAGATTGGTATCGTCCTCAAAAGGGCATAAAAACAGCGCTGATCATCGACAGAGGCGGCTTAAACTATGGTTACTGGTCTTGTTCTGATCAAGACTTGGTGAAGATATATGGCGAGCCGGCGAGCCGCACTGAGGCAGCCGGTATTAGAACTGGTGATGTCATAAAAATCTGGATATATGATTATGATGTTCGCGAGCGGCTACAACCATTCCCACAGACAAAATAACTCGAATGAGCACATTGGCATTTGCAAAGAATATTGCTGCGTTGCGACGAGGGGTGGCGACTTGATTTTTTAAGCACATGCATGTTAAAATAACCTTACATGCCTTGCAAGGAAACAAACATGGTCAAACAGCTCTCACACAAAAAAAGAAATACACGTAAAGTAGTTTTAATCTCACTTGCTGCCGTCTTGACAATCGGACTTTTGCTTGTAGTACTCGAAAAAACGCACGTGACTAACTTTATAGCACTTTCTCCTTCTGCTCCGGCTAGCCCGGCTAAAACGACAAGTGATACTGACGTTAACTACAATCCACCCAGCAGTAATGAGACGGGGCTAGCTGATCAGATAAAGAATCAAGCGCAGCAGAACAACCAAGATTCATCCTCAACTAGCAATACGGCACAGGTGTCCCTTTCAGCAGCGGCTCAAGACGAAACAGGCGGTCCTATTGTTGTGCGTGCAATCGTTAGCATTCAGAGTGGTAACTGTACCATCAACCTGAGCGGGTCAAACTACAACAAAGATTTCACTTCCAGTATTAAAAATCTTGAGACGTACTATAGCTGTAGCCTTGATATACCTATTTCTGATATACCTGCCGGAAACTACACGATTATGCTGACGGCAAAGAATGATACGGCAACTGGCTCTGATAGCCAAAAGGTCGAGGTCCGTAAATGAAACAGACGCGACGGGCCGTAGTCTACATCTCTCTAGTCAGCTCTCTCTGCCTGGCTTTGGCGGTGTCGTACCTACCGTCAAATGCTAGCGCAATCACCGCGGCAGACTGGAAAGCTGGCCACATAATTGACGATTCAATATTCTTCAATAAAGACACGATGACGCCACAGCAGATTCAAGATTTCTTGAATGCAAAAGTACCTACCTGCGATCGTAACCATCAAGCATTTTTTTGGTTGGGTGGCGTGTATAACCAACCGCCCTACACTTGCCTGAAGGAATATAACGAGAACCCAACTACCCATGAAAATAACATCGGGCGTTTTAATGCTGACGGTAGTCCCGTGGTGGTAAATGGAGGTAAAAGTGCTGCACAAATAATTTGGGATGCCGGGCAACTTTATAGCATTAACCCTCAAGTGTTACTTGTAATGCTACAAAAAGAAACAGCACTCGTCACAGACCCATGGTCAGCAACTTGGCAATATAATAGAGCGATGGGTTATGCTTGCCCAGATAGTGGTGTAGGCGGTTCCGCTAACTGCGATACGAGCTATTACGGCTTTTACAATCAAGTAACTAGCGCTGCTAAACAAATGCGTCGATATGTTACCTACCCTGATAGTTATAACTTTAAAGCTGGTGTGACGCGTAATATCCAATGGGATGTCCCCTCTTCCTGTGGTAGTAGCCCTGTGTATATCGAAACACAGGGTACCGCCGCATTATATAACTACACACCTTACCAACCGAACGCAATGGCGCTAAGCAACCTCTATGGCGGCCAGGATGATGGATGTAGCGCGTATGGAAACCGTAATTTTTGGGTTTATTTCAACGACTGGTTCGGTGTAACATCACGCAAATTCGCAGCAACATATGCCGGGCAGAGCGCATATCCGACCATCGTATCTGGACGCTCAACACTATCGTCATTGCGCTATTCAAATGCAGGTAATCTTCCTTGGTATGACGACGTGAGTGCCCCCCAGTACCAAACATATCCTGTTCACTTGGCTACAACTCAGCCCATAAACACCGCCAGTCAGTTCAGTAGTGGCTGGCCGGCCAATAATCGTGCGACAGGTACGTTTGCGCATGTCTATGAAGCCGATGGCGTAACATTGGCACCAAATCAGCACATTGCTCAACCAGGGCAAATCGTACAATTCGATTTTACTCTTACTGCAAACGCGCCCGTCGGTACATATCGAGAGTACTTCCAACCCGTCCTGGAAGGTTCCGCAATGTGGAATATGGGCGGCGTAGCCTGGACTGCAATAACAGTAAAGCCTGTAACCTTCGCAGCTACATTTGCTGGCCAAAGCATTTACCCCATAGTCCAAAAGGGGCAATCAACTACTTCATTCTTCCGATTCTCAAATAGTGGCACTCTGCCCTGGTATGATGATACGAGCGCATTAATCAGCAAAACTTACCCCGTTCATCTTGCCACAGCTAATCCCATAAACAATGCGAGTCCACTTAGTGCTTCTTGGCCTACCAACAACCGTGCATCTGGCACTTTCTCGCGTGTCTATGAAGCAGACGGTGTTACGCTTGCCGCGAACCAACATGTCGCTTTGCCCGGTCAGATCGCAGAGTTTAGTTTCGCGTTTAGCGTTGCCCAAGCACAAGCTAGTGGTACGTATCGGCAATTCTTTCAGCCGATACTCGAAGGATCCACTATGTGGAATATGGGCGGACTCGTTTGGCTCGATGTATCAGTGCCATAGGCACTGATAATGTACGCACTAATGTAACGCTTGTTGCTATTTCTTATGCGCTATTAAGATCAGAGATTATTTTCAATAATTTCTTCTTCGATATACCTGATTTAATCGCTTTTGCGATTACACTATTTAACGTACCGTTATTTTTGCCACTAATAAGCTCGTGTAGGTTCTTAGCATACTCTTCATAGCTGTGTTGCTCTTCTACGTATGCCCTTGCGGCATTTGCTCGTTTCTGTCTATCCGGGAAACTAGTTCTGATATATTCAAGGATACGCTCAATAACCTCATCTTCAGTGCCTGCCTTTAGTGCAACTGTATCAGGGAGTTCATCGTACCAGCCAATTTTTGTTACGATAGGTATAACCCCAAATCGCATCGCTTCTAGCGTCGCTGCAGACGCTTCACCTCTATATTCTTTTCTGTAATTTACAAGAACATCGAGACGCCTGAGCATCATTTGAAATTCAAAATCAGTTACGTTGATGTCTACCGTTACATTAGGATATGCTCTTAATCGATCAAGGGTTTCGTTAGGTACGAGCGACATACCAAAAATATGAATGTTACAGCTTGAGAACGTATCATCTTGTGCAATTCTTTCAATTACATGTAGTCCCTTTGCGGGATGAATTATACCAGCAAAGCCTATCGTGAATTTTTCGTCTTGCTTCTTCAATGTAAGCCTTTTGGGTGCGGGAACCGGTAAGCTTGCCTGTGCCACCTGTGCACGATGATTGATAATTTGCGTACGAATTACATCCGTTGCGTACCCTGAATGTGCAATCAGACTAATCTGCCTACTAACTAGGGAGCACAAAAAGCTTGCTCCGCGGCCATCTATATCGTTGCCAAGTATGGTTTCCTGTTCATATCGCTGTTTCGAGATATAGTTGTGAGCCAATAACTCTCCCTCGAAAATATTACCCAGATGAGTATCATGAATAATTGCATGTCCAGGTAGATATAGCCCGCTCCGTATTGTCTCGACGTGAAACTCACTGTTGCCAATGTGGTATAGGACCGCATCATACTTTTTATAAGTCTTTTTGGTAAACATCGATGCATCGCAAACATTTGCTATAGAAGACAGGTATTCAACCCGCGGTAGCGAGTGACTTGTCTTGGCGCTTTCGAGATAATAATCAATGTCAAAGTGCTCACTGAGACTTGGGTGCATCTGTACAACTAGCTTTCCGATTGCAGAATATCCAGCGGGATTAGGTCCTAGCACGGCAAGCTTCATTCGATTGTTGCTAGTTTTTTTTGTTGCCCTTCTACTCAAAGATGCCAGTGCTTTTTGAGCGGTTTGAGGCCAACTGTAGCGTTGCAATATGGCTTTGTACTCAGAAAGTTTAATCAATAGAGCTTCATCATCTGCCGAGAGTGCTGTCTCGATTGCCGTGCATATAGAGCTAGAATCAAGGTAGTCACAGTAAAAGAACGCGTCCGTTGCTATTTCATTAAATACTCCGATATTGGAGCAAATAATAGGAAGATTCACTTCAACTGCTTCGAGTATTGGTAATCCTAGCCCCTCATACTCGGGCACAAAAAGAAGTGCTTCCGCATGCTGATACATCCAAGCCAACTCTGCCTCAGATACGTTGCCGCTAAAGATGATGCTGTCTGATTCGGCCATTAGCTGACTCTTCGTACCCTCGTCAAAGTAAGAACTAAGCACCAACTTGATATCATCACCGGTTTTTCTTCGGTATTGTTCAAAGCCCTGTACTGCACGCAAATTATTTTTTCTCAGCTCGTTACCAGATGGCATGAGCAGGTATCTTTCGGGGAGTTTGAGTTTAGGTTTTTTATTCGTAATATCTTTTCTCTGAATTGGCGCACCGTCAATGTTAACAACCTTACTCGCAGAAATCCCTAGGTTTATCACCAAATCGTCCGCAACGGTTTGTGATATCGCCCACAACACATCTGCCTTGAATAGTTCGGTAAAACGCTTTAGATAGTTTGGAAAAGCAGACAAGCCCTTATATCTCTCAATGTATTGCAGTGGGATTAAATCATAAAAAACGAGTAGATTCGTATGAGACGTTTTCGGAAATACGGAACAAACTTGATCTATAAAAAGTGCTAGTATTAAAAAATCGTATTCGGTTACCCCAAGTTTACTTGAAATATTCTTTTCTAATATCTCCCGATTCTCTGTCTGCATCAATGGAATATCCACCTTTGCCGGGTCATTTGGAATTTTCAAGTCAAGAAATATTTGGTTGGCGTCCGGTAATGCATTTTTTATGGCAATTATCGCTTCTTCTTCTAGCGGCAATGAGCTATTAAAGATGATCATGGTTTTGCTATATGAGTAGTTACGGTTTTGTAGGAGATACTGTAGCAGTGCTAGGGAATACTTTCCCATACCTCGATGCCAGGCAGCACTCTGAAAGACTTGTCCATCGATTAGAAGCGCCTTTTTCATCTTACAACCCTCCGAATCAAGCGCAGGCCTTTGTATAGTATCTTGGCGGCCGCATAGATGACTCGTAAAGACGCCATGTATGTGTTGAGTGTTATTTTGTACAAGATTCGATTCTTTGGAGCATAGTCGTAATAAACACTAACATCATACAAATGCAACTGCTTCTCTCGTTCTGTAACTGCTAGCACGGCAGAGAGGCTTTGTGGAATCTTTGGCAAGGGTCTCTTGGCCTGCCTATTCAGCTTCTCAATGTTGAGCAGTACTATCTTATGTATAACGACTATCAAGTGCTTAACACTCATCTTGAGCCTTTCCTGCTCTGCGATGTGGGTGTTTAGCCTTCTAATTTCATTGCTCAGATTCTGATTAAGGGCTGTTCTCCGCGCCAGTTTTTCTTCAAGCGCTAACTCTCTCAAACGAAAACTTTCGATTTCGTCAGCAACAGGCTTCGGAGTTATCGGCCCATCAATGAGCACCGCTTTGACATACGAGAAATTTTCGGCAAGTTCCGAACACTCGTCTGCAACATAATAATTATTTAAGCCATCAAAAAAAGCCAGCTTATAATGAGCCTCAAGCAAAAGTGGGCGCCAGTCTTGAACGATGTGATTTGCCTCAATGCAGATAACTTGCGGCCTAAATTTTTCCCAGTCATTGCCCCTAATGACCTGATACTCAAAACCCTCAACGTCTATGCTCATGAAGTTGATTGTTTTATTCTCAGCATATTCAGCAAGTACGTCTTTAAGCGGGCGAACTGCAACTTTTCTATCAACATGCTTTTCTGTGAATTTATGATACTCACTGGTTTTATTTTCATAGGCTTTTTGTGACTCCGGCTGAAAAGTTGATAGCCCATCCCCTTCAGGGTATTCACGCAAAGTAAGCATGGTCGCCTTATCTGCTATGCCAATATTCAGGTTTACATCCCTGTTTCTATCGGCAACAATCTTGCCATATAGGTATGCATTCGGTTCTACGTTTATCCCCCGCCAGCCTTTTTCATAAAAAAGTTTTGTAACTGACAGGTCGACTGGATGATTCGCACCAACGTCTACATAAAAACCGTTTTTAATATCAGGGAAAAAGCCTTGCAAGATAATGTCTTCTTTGTTTTGGGAATAACTAATCCTCATGACTGGTTTGCTATTGTTATGGTCATTTCAATATCAGGTGCAATGACATATGGAATGTGATCATTTTTTTTAGTAGTAAATGTCGCTGCATCGTCCCACCAATCGCATATCTCACCATCTTGTAGAGTGATGGCTGGATCAACCGAATACTTGCCGTCCTTAAATACATTCGGGACTCTCCATTCAAGCTTAATGGTCTCGCCAGCTTTAAGCGGGGGAACGGGACGCTTGAGAAGCTTTGAGTTCGTACCAAGAAGGCCAAGCCCAGCCGCATTACGCACCCTAACGCCAAACACAGCTCCCTCGATGTCTTTGGCGGCAGTAGCAACTAGTTTGATCTGGAGATACTCCTCGTCTGATAGAACACGAGGCGTGACAGCTATGCTCGTGTAGGACACTTCTTTGGTACCCCAGCGCAAATCAGGATTTTTCGCCGCATCATCATCTTTGTTGGTCGATTCAATGAAAAGTCTCGTGTAGAGTTGGGCGATTGCGTCAGCAGTGCCCATCTGTTGAGCCCTACTTGACTCGATGAGTATGGCTCGATCGCAATATTCGCGTACTGCGTTCATATCGTGGCTTACGAAGATTACCGTTTTCTTTTTGCGTTTGAGCTCATGAAAATAATTAAAACATTTGCGCTGGAATTCGGCGTCGCCAACAGCCAGTACTTCGTCGATTAGCAGTATGTCGGCTTCAGAACGAGTGGCCATCGAGAAGGCAAGGCGGACTTGCATGCCCGAGCTGTAATTCTTTAGCTTCTGGTCCATGAAGTCTTCAAGCTCGGCAAAGGAAACGATTTCGTCGTAGATTGCGTCAATCTCCTTAGTGTTAAAACCAAGTAGCGCCCCATTCAAGTACACATTTTCTCGACCAGTAAGCTCTGGGTTGAAACCAACACCTAGCTCGATGAATGGCACAAGTTTTCCGCGAGTATAGATTTTGCCTTTTGTTGGCAGATAGATGTTCGCAAGTATTTTGAGTAGTGTGCTTTTGCCCGAACCATTACGCCCAACTATGCCGAAGAATTCACCTTCTTGCACCTCAAAGTTGATATCACGCAAAGCATGCTGCACTTCTTTACTCTTGTCCTTTTTCTTGAAGAGTTTTACGAACGCGCTCTTAACGCTCGTGACTCTTTCGTGTGGCAGAACAAAATTTTTGCTAACGTGGTCTACGCGAATTGCGATTTGTTTGTCTGGTTGTTTTTCCGACATTATGTTAGACCTCCTCCGCAAACTTCTTGGACTGGGAGCGGAAATACAGAGCACCAGTTGCGAATATAATCAAGCATAGTAGGATGGGGATTAGCCATACTAGGGCGTTTTCCCAATAGCTGGCCATGGTGGCTGATTGCTTCGTCACGAGTCCGTACCGTGCATCTTGAATGATTTGGGCCATTGGGTTCAAAACTGACAGTCTAGCAAGTCTGTCGGGTAGTAGCGTGATTAGGTATAGCACAGGAGTTAAGTAGAACCCTGCTTGAGTCACAACATCCCATATGTATATGACATCGCGCAACTTGACAAAGAGCGCGCTCAACCAGAATGCTACACCGAGCGAAAGAATGAAAAGTTGTAGCACGAGCGGGATTATTAATAATGCGTAAACCGTCAAATCCACATGGTTAATAAACATGAATATAGCAATCACAATAAAGTTAAGCCCTAGATTGATGAGCGCGCTAGCTGACCCGGCGAGGATAATAACGTACTTTGGGAAGTTGATCTTGCGCATCAAGTCACCCTTACCAACAATGGCAGTGATACTTCCTGTCGTTACCTCGACAAAGTAGTTCCAAAGCACGATACCTAGCAGTAGATACACGGCAGGGTGCTCAACCTTGTTATTAATCTTTAAGAATTTAACAAAAACTAGATACAAGATGGTGAACATAAAGAGCGGTCGAAGTAATGACCACAAGTATCCAAGGGTTGATCCTTGATACCGAAGCTTAAAATCTGTCTTCACCAACTCGCGTAGTAAGATACGTGGATAGTGATACTTCTCTCGTAATTTTTGCATGTACCAATCAATTCTACCCTTAAACTATGTCCACAGCAAGGTAGCGACCCCCGCCAACTCCCGTGATACTATTAGTGCAGTATGCGTAATAAATCGCTAGATATACTTTTTGAAGCATCACCGATGATTGATAATACCAAAACTGGGATTGGGTATTATGTCGACTTTTTGATTCGGAAGCTTGGAGAACAAGCCAACGGCAAAAATCTGCATGGTTATTACTTCGACTTTCTCAATACTAACCACAAGAAGACTCCAAGCATTCCTGGTGTTACGTTCCGCAAGATATTACTGATTCCAGGTAAAATCTTGTCGGTCACTAGACGGCTTGGTTTTCAGCCGCCCCTTGAGCTTTTTACCTCGACCAGGTCAGCTGACATTGTGTTTTACACGAACTACGTTGCACTCCGGGCAATCCGTAGACGCAAGATAGCTCTCGCTGTGTATGACCTGAGCTTTCTAGATTGCCCTGAGTTCACTCAGCCTGTTAACCTTACTTACCTACGAAGGTTTTGCCCACCTTCAATCAACTCAGCCGACCTCATCATCACCATCTCAGAGTTCACAAAACAACGTCTACTGCATTACTACCCAGACATGCGTGCAGAAATAATCGTTACACCCATACCACCAGTTGCTGATACTGTCATTAGAAGCGATACGATTCCCGAACGCTTATCCAGTCTCGGTATTCAAGCCAACAAGTATATTCTCTATTTAGGTACGATTGAACCGCGCAAAAATATCAAACAGCTCGTGGAGTCATACGCGCTATTGCCACAGGAAATACGTGACGCCTACTCGCTAGTACTCGCCGGTGGCAAAGGCTGGAAAGACGAGGAAATACTCGAAGCAATTGCAGCCGCAATTCGTGCAGGGTGCAATATAATTCAAACAGGTTATATCAGTGACGAAGAAAAAATTGCCCTCTATTCTAACGCTCGCTGTTTTACTATGCCGTCACATTATGAAGGCTTTGGTATGCCCATTTTTGAAGCCATGCAGTACGATGTGCCCGTTGCCACTAGTGATATACCTGTGTTCCGTGAGGTCGCCAAAGACGCAGTGCTATATTTCGATAAAGAAAACCCGACAGATATTGCAGAAAAACTAGCCCTGCTGCTTTCGGACGAAAAGCTGCAACAAAAGCTTATTCGCAGTGGACGAGAAAGGCTGCAAGCATATAGCTGGGAAGAGAATGCGCGCATTGTTGCCGCAGCTCTTGAGCAGCTCAGCAGCACACGCTAGCTAGTATATTGATACGGTTTATTGCGACGTATAGCGACGTCTGTCATACTACCGGCATGAGCAAAATTATCGTCACAGGCGCCAACGGATTTGTTGGCAATCATTTAGTAAAAGAGTTGTCCGCAGCTGGCTACGATGTTATAGGCGTCGGTGGCCCGGTGCTGCCCGGTATGAAAGAGCCCGAAGGCTTGTATAAATATATCGTTGCTGACTTAAGCAAACCAGAGGAAGTCGCCAACATAGACTTTCAGGATGTTGAGGGCGTAATTCACTTGGCTGGTATGGCTGCTGTTGGCCCCTCGTTTGACCAACCGCTCCTCTACGTCGCAACCAATGTTGGGCTAGAGGTTAACCTATTTGAAGAAGCTACAAAGCAAGGCGTAAAACCAAAGTTTATCGTCGTTAGCAGTGGGTCTTTGTATGATTCAAATGCAGATTTGCCCATAACTGAGCAGTCCCCCGTGCTGTCCAATTCACCGTATGCTGTCAGTAAAATCGGCCAAGAAGAAATGGGCAAATACTACACGACGCGCGGCTTCGAGGTGGTAATCGCTCGGCCATTTAACCACATTGGACCGGGCCAGAACTTGGGCTTTTTAGTGCCCGACCTTACCAAGCAGGTAATCGACGTCGAACGGGGTGCAGCCAACAAAGTCATGGTGGGCAATCTGGAAGCCAAACGCGATTATACCGATGTGCGTGACATAGCACGCGCTTACCGCTTACTGCTCGAAAAGGGTCGCTCCGGTGAAACATATAATATCTGCTCTGGCCAAAGCCACAGCGGCCAGGAAATGTTGGACCTCATTCTGGCAAAAGCCGCTTCGCAAGTTACAGTCGAACAGGACCCAGCTCGCATGCGCCCCTCGGACACACCAGACATCTATGGTAGCCACGACAAGATCTCTGCTCACACCGGTTGGCAACCCGAGCTTAGCCTCGACACCACCATAGCCGACGTCGTCTCTGACTGGCGCTCCCGCTAACTACATCCGCATCGTTAAACGTACGTATGTAAATCGTTAATACCGGTACTGTATGGTTTTAAGTGCTGCTGCCACTTTATCTTGAGACACCGGCGCGATGTGCTGCTACGAGGCAATCGTAAACAAGCTCTACTGTTTTGATTTTACTGCGGCTTAAACCACCTATATACTCACCCCAACCACCGTTTGCCGCTGGGTCAACCGGGTCGCCCTCTTGTATCGGAAATACTAAATCAAGTGCACTCAAGTCTGTCACAAGATTGTTCGTTCTGCACTCTGATTCCGTCCGAAGACCGGAAAGTCTGCGTGAAGATACTGCTCGCAAACCCGGGGCACGAGAACCGACTTTATAAAACGGTGAGGCCAGTAACTCACCACTCCATGCACTCTCCGCATCGCCTAGACTCTCCAGCGCATGTGCGGTCGCGCCAAGCGCACCAACAAAAGCATTGTTACCTTGAAGTGGCTTTTCCCTGTCATACTTAACGCGCTCCAACTTATAAAACGCACCGTGGATAGAGTCTTTAATACCTTCAGGCATGGCGGACCCTCCTGTAGCTGAAGCATACCTATCTTCTGCCATCTTCTTCCTAAAGGTCGGTCTTGCGGGCAGACTACTCTCAATATTCAACCGCGGCAGAAGACCACCCATCATCACCTGGCCTTTTCGCGAGGTAGCAAGGTGTATACCGCGCCAAACTCGACGCTCACTCCCCGCAAGACCAAGCGCCTGCATCGCAGCAAGTGCCGCATAGCCATAGCCAAAGAAAAGACTATGTCGCACTTTTTGTTGCATATTTGCCACTTGTTCTTCAGCCGCTCTGGCAGATGCAGTTTCGTGGACGGCTTGTGCGGCTACTACTTTGGCTTTAGCGGCCCTTGCTTGGTCAGCATATTCTTGCTTGTTATCAAAATGCTCATGTGCCATAAAGGGCAGCAATCCCGTTAAGGCTAGGGACGCGAGCCCTAGCGTGCGGGGTAGCTTTTTACGGACCTGGATTTTTTCTTTAAGCGAGAGCTCTCTGGGTTTTACCATAAAGTATATTATACTATATTTTCTCATTTTATAAATTGCGTAGAGAACTCAAGACCTTTGCAACATCTGCATAGGCGTCAACATATGTATCCCTAAGTGTACTCTTTGTGTGTTGTAGTACCCAAGCCAAGCGCAAAGCTTGGCTTGCTGGGACGGGAGCGGTACGCTCCTGTCCCAGGAATGCCCAATGCATTCTTCTTGGATGGTGCGGTTAAAGCGTTCAATGTGGGCATTGTCATTGGGGCGGTGGAGCCTACTGTGTCTGGTTGGTATGTCGTGCTACTTCATGACCTGTTCAAAGTAGCGTCCGTACTCGGGACCATTGTCTGCTTGCACTATGGAGATTGTGAAGCCCCATGCTCTCTGGGCTTCTAATATGGCCTGTGCGGCAATGCCTTGCCGGAGCTTGGGCGCCAGAATGACGTAGGTCATCCTGGTGAACAGATCAATGACCGTGTAGTAGTACAATCGCCTGTCAGTCTTCGGATCGACATGGTGGATGGTGTCGGTTTGAACCAGTTCACCAGGGGCAGTCACCGCTGGCCGTCTGGGGTTATCTCGGCGGATGCGGTTCTTTCGGCCACGGGCAATGTCCGAGCGCCACAGAATGCGTCGGACACTACTCAGTGACACTGAAACACCGAGGACAGTGGCGAGGTGATGCCAGACCACCTCAGCACAACGTTTCAGCTGTGCGCGAACCGCAAGGACGAGCCGCACAAGCTCGGGGCTGATGGCAGTGGGGCTAGTGTATGGACGCGATGCAGCTGTCGGAATACGCCAAGTACAGCGGCTCAGGTGGTTGGTGCGGCTGTAGACTCGGTTGGACCGGTTGGGGTTGTCCATTTGCACATCTTGGTTTAGGACATCCCATTTCCGCTTCCAACGGTAGATCGTACTGCGATGCACGCCACACTTATTCGCAACTACCCCTGCGGGTAGTTGCTCACGCACCAGCAATTGCATGGCAATTGCTCTCGCTTTTGGTAAGTTAGGATTGCTAGAATAAGCCATGGTAGGCTCCTCTCTGTTATGGTTAGCACTTAACAGTGTAGGACGCCTACCGTTTTTGGTTCAAGGATGTTGCAAAGGTGGTGGATGAGTACGGTTATGCCTGCTCACCAGCCGGGGTCATGCTACAATAACCATGAACAATAAAGAAACAAAAACATGGGCAGGCACAAACTCACCGACGAACAGATCAAGCAAAAGCTAACCGAGGGGCGTAACTTTAAACGCCTCTACTATGAGCTGAAGGATAAGTTCGATGTAATAACTGACGAGCACAAACAATGCCCTCAGATCATAGCCGAGCTAACGGCTAGGTATGATGCCATCATCGAAAACCAGAATGCCAGAATCACCGAGCTAGAAACCATGGTCTTCGGCCGCAAGAAGCGTCCTCGTTCTGGCGGCCGTAGTGACACTGATGGTTCTACCAAGCAGCCGCGTGATGCCACTTCCTACCACCGGCCAAAGCCATCCGAAGATGAAATAACCTCCGAGGAGCATCATGCCATCGATGCCTGTAATCACTGCGGCGGCCCACTGACGGATAAGCAAGAATACGTC
>JAEUSE010000019.1 GCA_016788805.1 Candidatus Doudnabacteria bacterium | reverse complement strand
CAGCAGCTACTAGCAAATCTAAAACAACTGCCAAACGTTCAGCCAAAAAGTCTAAGCAATAGCTGTTTATCGTACACCAAAAAGCTTTAGGCACCGTCAAAAAATAACTTCTCAACCGTATTTCTAATATGGCTCCGTTCGCTCCTCGCTAAAATGTGCAAACTGCACTCAAATGCAATTGCCCTACACCGTAAGCACATCACCTACCAAACAAACTTGCAAAAACAAAAAGCTTATGCTAAAATGTAGATTGGTCATGAAACACACAAACACACCCAACCTACCAGCAATGATGCCTGGCATAGACGGCCCTAACCCCGACCTAGACATGCCTCGTCTGTTACCTTTTGTTCCTGATGAAGTTGCCCACAATGGCTTAGAAGCCTTGCCAACGCCTGAAAGAGCGGCCGTAGACCAAAGTATTGCTGATTTGGAAGCTCGCCATCCCGAGCTGGAAGATACACAGCCTGGGTACGTTACATTAGAGCAAAGCCTTGGTAGCGTTGCAACTGTAGCCGCAAGTCATAACACCGTTGAAGCATCTGCAGCTCCAGAAATGAGTGAACCCGACCTTATGAATGGTGCAAGCTTTACGCCCGCAGACACCATACAAGTCGCTCATCTACTCAACGGCTTGCCGGATCATGGTGTACGTGGCGTGGTAGGGTCACGCCGGTTACAAAGAATGCGTGAAACTGCCGCACGCCGAAGAGAATTAGCTATACACCACTCGATGTCGGGCAGCGACCATGTTCCTTTGCCAGATGGGGAAAATGTGGTTGGCGCTAACAAAACAATAACGGACATACGTAATAAAAACGGGCTTCATGTCCAGCCACCTGAGTTTAGCCCAAGAGAACAACGGATAATTATCAGCCTCGCACTCGCCGAAGCCGCCCAACAAAACCAGCGGAAATCACGCTAAGCGTACCTTACCATAATTTAGTAAACATATTAACCCGAAAAGGTTCATCCTTTTACAGGGGTAGTTTTGTGTAAAAATGGTCGGGGTAAAAATATGACCCTCGGGAGAGGGTTATATTTTAGTAGCGACGAGTGGGCTATCGCCTTTGGCTCCTTCGCGAAAAGCTTCTCGGTACAAGCACCTGCGAGGCTTTTCGACTTCGCGACCCACTGACCCCAGACGCGGCTTGTGCCGCTTGCTGGGGCCAGTGGTTCAAGCCCGCTCTATACTAGTCAAGAAAAAACACCCACCATTGGTGAGTGTTTTTTTGGTAGGCCTTCTCTTGACGAGATGGAACCATATCAAGCAGGAACTAATCGGTTTTGCAGAAATAGTTCAAGACTTCAGAGGTAATATCTATGCACGTGGTAATGGGGTTTGAATGAACCTTTAACAATAAACTCCCCTAAGATTAGGGGCAGATTGCGAAGCCTCTAGCGAAGCGGGGCGAGCAGTCCGGGGTTGATGATATGAGTAAATATAGTAAATCTAAGCTAACACCAGCAAAGAAAAAGTTCGCTCAAGTATTTGCACGAACAGATAATGCTGCGGAGGCGGTGAGGCAAGCATATCCCCATTTAGCCAAGAATAGTACACAGAACTATATAAAAGAAAAAGGCAAAAGACTGGTTACAAATGGTTACGTATTACTAGAAATTGAGAAGCAGAAAGAACTAATGGAAGTTGTGGCAGGTAAAGCCATACAGCGGATTGAAGAAATTATTGATAACGGCAAAGAGCACAATGCTTTAACAGCCTCAATGTATGCTTACGATCAAGTTCACGGCAAGGCTACACAGCGTATCCAGCAGAGTGGTTCTTATGTATACGTTACTTATGATTTATCTGGTGGAAATGCAGAACCTGTACCGCAAGAAATACTAGATCAGCTTGCAGATTAACCCCCACTGCTTCCTGCTTAAACAGCTACTCCTCAGTAGTTATTAATAAATACGCCTAACGCTAGTGTCTAGAGGTGCTTAAAGGTTATAATCGTTGATAAGTGGTGCAAACCACCGTGATCTAGAGCCACCTTTTATTAGAGGAAGGTATGGTCGTAAATCCTACGCAAATAAAATCCCGTCATTTGGGCACTTATTTGCGTAGGTTGCAGCTGGAAACGGCTGTAGGTGCTTCGGCATCGCTCAGTGGCGGGTTTTTGTATCCGTCAGAAAATCCTACACAATGAAAAAGAATAAACCCAAGAAATTCAGAAGATTTGTACTCAAACTAATTTGGCTTGGCTTAATTTGTACGATTGGCATTGTTGCTTGGTTCGCTCTATACGCACTTATATGGGCATTAAATCAGCCAAGTGATAGTGAGGCTTTGCCGACAATAGGCACAACTTTATTACTGCTCGCAATATTCATAATTGGCTTTATAAAGCTTCGTAGATCAAAGAAGACCGTATTAAGGTGGACTGGCAAGTCATTTGTACTTATAGCTCCGCCGATGGTTATATGTGGGATTGGTATGTTTGTGGCTTTAGGGATACTCTCAAGCCCCCAGAACCAATTCAGCACAGCAGATGGGCTTTCGGGTAACCAAGGCTATGTAGAGGGCTTAAAATTCAGTAATGACAAGCTTCTTGTCGGTACTAATGAAGAACGTACAAAGAATGGTAAGTCAGCTCTTACGTTAAATGAGAAGCTCAATCAAAGTGCACAGGACAAGTGTAAGGATATGGTTAGTAGTAATTACTGGAACCATAATGACAAAGAAGGTCGTGAGCCGTGGCGATTTATGACCGCTACAGGTTATCCATATGGAAAAGCTGGCGAAAATCTTGCCTTTGGTTTTAACAGCGAAGGTGCTGTTGTTACTGGCTGGATGAATAGTCAAAGCCATAAAGACAACCTATTAGATGGTGCATTTACTGAAGTTGGTTTTGGCACCTGCTTTAGTGACAATTTCGTAAATATGGGCAAGCAATTAATCGTTGTACAGCATTTTGCAGTACCGCAAACAGCCCAACAGCAGAAACAATCGAGCCCTAGCTTTACGCCACAACAAAAGCCTTACGTTGCGTCCGTTTGTACTAAAACAACCATTCCATACACAACCGAGTATGTTAATGATCCTAATATGTATGAAGGTAGTACTTACGAAAGCGGTATGGGCTGGGATGGATATAAAGAAACCTGTACAGCAGATAGTACCGGATATAAACCGGCAGACTATACATCACCGCCATACAATAAAAAGATTTACGTTGGCACAAAGCCAAAACCTAGTTATTCCTCACAGCCAAAGGACTATAGTAGGTGCAATCAATTCTTGGGTACGGGTGCATATCAAGCTTGCGTAGACGCAATCAACAGGCAGTAGTTAAAACGCTACTTACAATTCATAATTAAGTTATGAGCAAACTTTTACTTATTCATAACTCAGACAGGCTGTTTGACGCATTGCAACCGCCGGACACTAAGCGTCCGAACTTCTATTGGTACACGGATCGTTTTGTATCGCATATTGGTACTTTTAAGTACATTTATATATTCGTAATTAACCCAAAAGAGGATAATATAGAGCTTCGCTGCCGTGCTGAACCATTTGATTTTGACGCATTACACAAAGGCTATTTGCACTTCAAGGAATATCACGAAGGCAAACACCCTCATTACAAGATGAATATAGAAACTGGCATTGCGATGTCTTTTAGTAAGCTGACACCAACCGTTATTTTGCGAGCCGTTGGTGACGAAGAAGACGGTCTGAAGATTGACTATGAGGTTATCAAGCCTTCGGGCAAGAAAACGATTGTCAGGCTATTTAAAGAGCCGTATAGCGAGATCTATAAGGACAAGCCACTAAAGTTCTCCGATATACCTGAGTTAGCCACGTTAATACCTGAAATTGAGGATGTACTACCCTTTAAACAAATTGAACCGAATGCAGAGGGTAGATATGTATATGAAGATTGGCTGGCGATGACTACGCACAAAGGCGGGACTTGGCTGTAGATAGTTTAGAAGTGGCTTCTAACGGCTAACAGGGGTATAATCTTTCTAAAGGTATCGGTGGGCAAGCCTGAGAAAAAGCTATGCGAAGCCGAGTAATAAATAATCTACAGAATAAATCCTATTGGTGGAAGACACTGCTCTTTATAGAAAGTAAGCTGACCTTTAAGTTTTATAGGCGGCTTTACGGTGCAAAACATTCGTTGAAGGAAGAGAAAATTTCTTCACGCATCCTAAGAAAGTCGCTTAGGGGCATACTCGCCACAGGTCTTCTTGCTGCCGTGTTTATTGTTCTTGTTGAATTGCTTTCTGCGTTGGCTAAGGACGTTCGGTTCACCTTTGGCAATGAAGAGCTAGGCTTACTAATATCAACTGTAGTAACAGTATCTGGCGTATTTCTCGGTCTTTATTTCACGGCACTAAGTGCGATCGCAGGCAATTTATTTATGCGTGCACCTCAAAATCTACAAAACCTCTTTATAAGGGAAAGGAAAGGCGGTCAGTACATAAAGACGCTTGTGCTCACAATGCTGATAGGCGTCTATTACTTACTGCTCCGTTCTTTTGGTTATCAGGTAGGGTTTCTTGGGCCTATACTCATCACCCTGCTTTGTCTTTATGCGATTGTGCGATTTATGGCCCTTGGTTGGCAGACGTTTTATTTCATTCACACCCAAGAAGCAAGTTCTGCACTTACTGGCGATGCTGCTTCAGCAATTGACGGTGCGACTGCTGGAGGATTTGGCTGGAAGAAAAACTATATGCAAAATCACTATCGCCGTAATGCCAAAGAAGCCTTAGAGAGCCTTAGCGACCTAGTAGATTTTGGTATTGATCCAATTAAGCTATCCGGTGCCCAATTAAGGGATATAGTGAAGTTTACTGGTGGTCTGATAGCTTACTATATTGAGAAAAAGAAGCAAATACCAGCTGACAGTAAATGGTTTGCAACTAGGTATCAGCATCAAAACTGGCTACTTACTGACGAGTCTGCAATTACTATGGCTCTCAATACTGGTACTAGCCTTGAGCCGAAGGACATAAGAAATCAGAACTGGTTTGAAGAGCAAGCTTTAGAGATTATCATCAAGGTCTTTGAGCACTTAGTGGCAACAAAACAATGGTCTCAGGCACAGCTATGTCTTGAAACGTTAGTCAGTGTCTTAGAGGATCTAGGCCCTGATTTTTACCACGAGGTTGCCGGACTTATTACTAAGCGTGTTGGAGAGGTAATCAGTAAAAGTATAGTTGATGCCGATAACCCTAAAGCCGATGAAGATAAAAAAGGTCATATTGCTCTTATGGACAGTCTAGGTAGGTTGCCGATTGGCTCCCTCGTAAGTCTTACACGATATGTGGCTGACCGAACGTGTGAAGATCTTGTAAAAGAGATTGATGACATAAAGTGGCTTCACGAAACATCTATCTATAAAAGCAAGCTACCCGGCAGCATACTAACCAACGTTGAAGTGACCCAGAAGTCCTATAGGACTGAGAATAAAATTGAAAAAAAGCCAGTAAGTCCACAGTGGTATATAAGGACTATTACCACCCAACAGTATCTTGCTGGTTTAAAAAAGTATTACGACTATATTAAATCCTTACAAAAGGATATTTACGAAGATAATGTGAATGAACTAATACGACGTCACAAGTACGTTCAGGCTGCTCACCTTATAGATCGCTGGGTTGAGTTCACGAATAAGCTGCTATCACTGGGCTGGAGGGTTCAGCAACTTATTGAGCAATGTGAAGGCCAGAAGAAGGTTCAAGACCTGCCGTGGACATCGATTGATGCCGATACCGAGAAAGCCTTGTTGCAAAGCTACGATCAGAAAGCCATAGATAAACTAGCACAATTAATTATGCCTTTGTCGTTATTACCGAAGACTGAATTGAAGGACTTGCCAGACTACTTTGGACAAGCTTACACATTTGGCGTTCAGGCTGCTTATAACGCCGCAAAAGAAAACAACGCCGAAAGACTAAAAGATCTATTCCCTAGTGTGTTTGGAGGTGCCTTAACGGCTTATCAAAAGACACGTGAGGATGTTGAAGGTTGGGCTGAGCAAAGTAAGATTGTATTGTCATCTGAGCCTATAGAAGATCTACTTACATTGAGTGGTTTCATTAAGATCTATGCTGAATTACACGGCAATCAAGATTTATGGAAGGTGTGCAAAGACACTTGGGATAGCTATTTGGAAAGTGCCAGTGACGCTAAAGCCACGATACAACTTATGGTAGCTATGATGAGCTATAGGGATACCCAGTATGGTTTGATGATGCCTAAAGCTGCACTTCGTATGAATTGGGATATGCAGCTAAGGGCTGTCTTGGAGGAAAAAGGTTTTAACGTGGACATCCTTAGTAGTAGCTCGTTTGATGATACGCAGCCAACGCACGAAAGTCCTCTCATAAGGGTGCTCGTCAAGTATTCAGGCACGCTGTCCTTTGAGGCTCGGAACGTATTTTTTGTAACGTATCTAAGTAAACATTCATCTGCAACAGACCTAGATATAGACTTCCCTGATAGACGTGACTTTGAGCAGGAGCTTAATAGAGAAATGGGCGTAGAAGATGAAGAAGCTGAATAGTCTGACTGCGTTTTGGCGTAAGCGGCTTCAGCCGTTTATTAAGGATCCATTTATGCTGTCCAAGTGGGTTTCTGAGTATCCTAACAGAAGAGATCCCGGTCGTATAACGGTATGGGTTAATGGTGGCTATAAAACGCTCAGAGACGACTATCAAGGGGAGCTGTTTATGTTTCTGCAAGATATGCACCTAGGTATTATGCCTTTTAAACATAGGCGTGGTAGCACTTACTCGGCAAAGCTAGTTCCTGCTGATGCTGATCTTGAAAAAACTATCGCTGAGGCAATATCACATAGTGGTTTCAAGCCAAGACTTAGCGAAGCTGTTAATGACTTTATAGAACAAACATCTCAGTCACTCTTCTATCACTCAGAGGTATTTTTTGAGTTATATTGCGAGACAGACGATCAAGGTAATATTACTAAGATTGAGTTTTACCATATATACCAGCCAAGTATGAGAAAAGTGTTCGGCCAGTATTTTCAAATCATTCCTTGGAGTGCTGCTAAACACGCTCGTATTAAGGCTGGTATACGCCGTGTGCCTAAAGAAAAGATCCTGCACATCAAAGTTCCAAGTGAATTTGGCGGTACATACAGGTGGAATAGAATACTGAAGAGATTGGGCAAGTTAAGCAGAACTTCAATACCAGAGTTTCAAATGAAGGCATTTGAAACTAATAAAGGTATAGGCTTTGATTTTGATCGTTACAGAAAAGAAAAATACATAGAAATTGCTCAGCTAACTAAGAAAACAGGGTGGGGCCAGCGTCAGCAAAGGGATAATGAAATACTTGAATACTACACAATGCATAGGCACTTAACGTACGCAAGAATGCAGGCTAAAATCCGTGAACACGTTTTGGCAAGGCTCAATGAAGCCTTAGAAGGTAAAATCATATCAAGCAACAGCAGTATTGAGGTAGAAGGTCTTCTAACGGCTGATGAGGTTGATGAAGAGTTTAAGAAATTACAGGCTGGCGACCTGAAATTCGCTGATGTTTATAGCAGAACATCAAGGGTATAATTGATGTTATAATATCTATGACGCCGGGGAGAGGCGATGCTTAAAGGTCTACGGACGAAATGGCGACCAGTTCCCTAAACGACCCACAGGAACTGTTAGCGAGTATCTCAGTAGGATATTCGCATTGTCTACTCTCAATTCTATTGAAGAAAAGCCAATCATCACGGTAAAAGAAGCTCGTAAGTTAATGGGCAAGTTTGCCGAAAAGCATAGTGATGAACAATTACAGAAGCTTATTAGTGATTTAGATATGATTGCTATGCTTCAGTTAAATATGGTTCCAAAAGTAACAAAGTGATATAATTATAAGAGGTAAAAACCATTAGGAAAGTTCCAAATGATAGCAGTAGCTTACGTAAGAGTATCAACTGACGAGCAAGTTCAAGGCACAAGCTTGGACACTCAAAAGAAGGCTTGCATTGATAAAGCTAAGTCTATGGGCATCAAATTACCTGCGGAAAATATATTCCGTGAAGAGGGCGAATCCGCAAAGTTTGCTAATAGACCTGAGTTATTGAAAATGCTGAAACTGTGTAAGGAAAATAAGGGCAAAATAACACACTGTATTGTTTGGAAGGTTGATAGGCTAGCAAGAGATATAAAAGTGCATACAGCAGTCAAAGTGAGTTTAGCTGGATCTGGTGTTGCACTTGTATCCGTTACTGAACCAATAACCGATGATCCTATGGGTAGGGCTATGGAGGGTATGCTTGCTGTTTTCGCACAGCTTGAAAACGATGTACGTACTGCAAGAACAACTCAAGGTATGATTGCTCGTACAGAACAGGGCGGATGGGTTCACGATGCTCCTCCGGGCTATAAAAAGGCTAAAACGCCTGCTGGAGTACCAACATTAGAGCCGAGTGAACTTGCACCGAATGTAACAAAACTCCTCACTCTTTACAGTAAGGGTGGGTACACGGTGGCTCAGGCTGTTGATTTGGCATTTGAGTTGGGTATAAAAACAAAGACCGGTAAGCCAAGATCGTGGCAGTCTATACGTAACATTCTTGGCAATCCCCTATATGCTGGATTTATTAATACAAAGTTTACTGACGGGAAAACAATCAAAGGAATGCATAAGCCTCTGATTAGTGAAGAGGTTTATTATCGTATCCAAGGCGTACTTAAAGGCGTAGATCATAATTTTAGTAGGAGTGCGGAAGCTGATTGGGTCTTACGTGGCGGGTTCTTAATACACTCAGAATGTGGGCACCCGCTTACAGGAAGCTCTCCAAAAGGACGTTCAGGCCCTAGCCCTCGCTATCATTGTATTAAGTGTAAAGCTTCAGAAATCAATAAACCGGTAAGTAAGAAACGTGAAGTGGTACATACAGAGTTTATGCAACTCTTAAGCGACATAAGACCTGATGAAGGCACTACAAAGCTATTTAAGGAAATTGTACTAAGACGTTGGAATGATGCCTACAAGGAATCCAGAGAGCTTACACGGAACCTTCACGCTCAAATTGAAGCGGGATTAACTAGGAAATCACGTCTTACAGACTTGTTCTTAGATGGCAAAATTGGCGAGGAAGAGTTTAATAGTAAAAAAGACGAGATTGATTCTGGTATTCTTCAGCTAAAGTTGCGTTTTGCCGATGCGAGTAAAGAAGAGGCGAACAAAGAACAAGTTATAGATGATGCATTATTGTTTATGCGTGATCCAGGTCTTTACTGGAACCAGGCTCCACTAGAGATAAAGAAGCGTGTTCAAGATAGTATTTTCCCTGAAGGCATAACGTATGATCCTGCAGAAGGATTTGGAACCGCCAAATTGTCAGAAGCTTATCTGTTAATAAAGAAAATAGCCTCCGAAGAGGCTAAAAATCCTAACTTGGTAGCGACGAGTGGACTTGAACCACTGACCCCAGGCTTATGAGTCCTGTGCTCTAACCAGCTGAGCTACGCCGCCTCGTCGCAATGCGACACCGGTTTCCGCTGCGCCAAAATGAGCTTGCACACCTTTTGCCGAGCTGCAACCTTAGC
>JAEUSE010000199.1 GCA_016788805.1 Candidatus Doudnabacteria bacterium | reverse complement strand
AAGGCAAATAAAGTGGGCAACATAGAGTGTCTTACCACCTATTGTATACAAGGAAACTTGAAACACCAACTTCCGGCGCGGTATACTTGGTCTCTGGTGAAATCAGTTTTCACCTTTTCTGAAATCGCGAAATATGACATCAATAGCTCACGGCTTAACTGGCGCTTTTATTGCCACCAAACTCCCTTCACCTTTTTTGTACGTCCCGGTCATCTTTGCTTCGCATTATCTTGAAGACTGGATTCCCCACTGGGATGTGGGAACCGGTTTAAGTAGCGGTAAACGCAAACGTAGTACGGCCATTATTCTGGAACTTTTTGATTTAGCGATTACTTTTGGTTTAGTGTATCTTTTCTGGGGTTATGGCCAAAGTGACCTATCGGTTTTTTGGCTGGCTTGCATTGGGGCCTTTGTCGGCCTCTTACCCGATTTTATGGAAGCTCCCCGTAACTTCTTAAAGTGGGAACCAGCTTTCTTAAAACCCTTTAATGAATTTCATGGCATGTTTCATCACTCTACTCCTAACAAAATAGTGGGCATTTTGCCCCAAGTGGTGGTGATTGCTGTGATTTGGTGGTTGAAATAAAGGGTGGCGCGGGTGGGAATCGAACCCACACGAAGTGTTAGCTTCATAGGTTTTTGAGACCTACGCGTCTACCAATTCCGCCACCGCGCCATTACCAATGTTAAGAAGGAGTTTATTTTACCACGGCATTTGCCGAGCGAGTTGGCTTCTTCCCTACTTTGGCGCCTGGTCAGTGGCGGCGAGTAGTAAACCTAATCTAGTTTCATGGTGAAGAGCGCCACTACGTCTTCAACCAACTGAGTCGCAGACTGTAACATAGCTCCTTTCCTGAGATCAGTAGGTTAATACTACCCTTAGTATCTGCGCCCATTAAAAGAAAAAAACTCAAATTTCGTAAGCATTTTGTAAAAGCCTACATATCTGGAGAAACTTGCGTTTACTGCACAAAAACGTTTAAATGGAAGGAATGGAAAACTTGCCACCCGCTCTGCAAGAGATTATCACTTCCCTGTTTGCCGTTGATAGTATTTGGTCTGTGGTCTTACGTGGCGCCATTTGGTTAGGCGTTGCTTTAGTTATTATTGTCAGTGCTGACAGTGTTAATCCAGATATGTCAGCTCGAAAATTAAAGTCTAACTTGGGCTTTTTCTTGATGTTCTTGGTTTTATCAGGTGGACTAATTTATCTTTTGTTCGGCTTCACGGTAAATGCGCAAGCGGCTGGCTAGCCTTTTATTGACTAATTTGTGGTCCACTCCGTTTACTTTCCATGCCGTAAAAACGCACCCGATCACCACGGAAGTAGAGATCAATATCGCCTAAGGCACCATTCCGGTGTTTGGCAATCTTCAAGTTAGCGGCTTCGCGGATATCATCATCTTTTCGATACAAGAACAGAACCACGTCAGCATCCTGCTCAATAGAACCCGACTCCCGTAAATCAGATAACTGGGGAATCTTCTCGCCCCGACTTTCCACGGCCCGTGACAGCTGCGAAAGGGCCAAAATCGGGATTTTCAGTTCCCGAGCAATATTCTTCAAACCTTGAGAAATTTCCGCTACTTCTTGAACCCGATTATCTTTGGTCCGACCCTGAGCCAACTGCAAGTAGTCCACAATGATCATGTCAATTTTATGCTCGGCCATTAAACGCCGAGCTTTGGTGCGCATCTCAAAAATACTCATACCTGGGGTATCGTCAATAAAAATCTGCGCATCAGCTAAGACGCCCATCGCATCAGATAGTTTTAGAAAGTCTTGATTGTCTAGGCGCCCGGTCTTGAGTTTCCAGGCATCAATATCGGCTTGTCCGACGAGCAACCGATCTACCAGCTCTTCGCGACTCATTTCTAGAGAAAAAATTCCCACTCGTTTTTTGGCTACTACACTCACGTGCTGCGTAATATTTAAGGCAAAAGCGGTCTTACCCATACCAGGCCGCGCCGCCAAGATCAGTAAGTTAGACTTTTGCATCCCCGCTAGGACTCGATCTAGATCAGCAAAACCAGTCGGTAAACCCCGTAAATCACTGCCTGTTCTTTGCAGCTCATCTAAGCGTTCAAAACTCTCAGCTAAAGTCTCTTTAATGGGAGTAAAGGCCTTTTTGACATG
>JAEUSE010000198.1 GCA_016788805.1 Candidatus Doudnabacteria bacterium | reverse complement strand
TAGAGCGGCAAATATTTTTACATCGAGACTGGAGAAAAAGATAGTTAACGCAACAAAAACACCGAGTACAGTTAGGAGTTTCTCGTTTTCATTTATATATTTACCTAATGTATTCTTTTCTTTCTCCATACTTATTAAATCGACAAAGCTCGGACTCCGAACATATCTCAAGCTAGCTGCCCGGCTAGGATTCTAACCTAGGAATGTCCCGACTCCGAGTCGGGATGCCTTACCCGACCTCGGCTCGGAGCCTCGGCCGAGACGGGCCACTTGGCTAATTTTTTACACTTGGCTGGGGTGGAAGGATTCGAACCTTCGAATGGAGGATTCAGAGTCCTCTGCCTTACCACTTGGCTACACCCCATCCAACTGTAAAAAATCCTGCATTTAGGTTGCCCAGCCTTATCCCGTACTCTTAGTCGGGACTAACGGGCAATATACTATATATTTCTATGCAATAATACTACTCCAAATTGCTCAGGTATTATACAATAAAGGCATAAAAAAGCAAGAAAATACAATCGCCCGCCGGGCATTTATTTGTTATGCTAGCAGCATGACGCAGGCAATGGAAACACAAATTCGAGACCGGCTCCAACAGGCCATTGGGAGTAAAGTGTTCCCTGGTTGTGTGGTAGGCGTAGTGAACACCCGGGGCGAAAAGCTCTGCGTGGCGGAAGGTACTACCACCTACGAAGCCGGTGCCGCAGCCATACTGCCTAACAGCATTTTTGACGTGGCCTCGGTTACCAAGTCCATACCCACGGCATGCCTAGCGCTCAAGCTTATTGAGCTAGGCCGTTTACGCGTAACCGACAAAGTTTGCGACTTTCTCCCCGACTTACAAAACCCGCACCGCGAGCAAATACTTATTTGGCACTTACTCACCTTTACCATTCTGCTTGATTTGGAGGCTCCCCTGTCTTCGCACAAACACAGTGCACCGGGAGATATTGTAAAAATTATTCACACCACCAAACTTCGCCACGAACCAGGCAGCCACTACGCTTACTCCAATGCCCCCAGTATTTTGCTCGGATTGGTGGTAGAAAAAATATACGGCCGTGCTTTGCCCGAACTGGCGGCAGAACTCTTTTTCCAACCGCTCGGCATGTACGACACATCTTTTAACCCGCAAGACTTGCCACGAGTCGTGCCTACAGAAATAGACGAAGAGCGCGGCGGCTTACTGCATGGCACGGTGCACGACGAGTCGGCTCACGCGCTACAGAGGCAATTTTACCCGGGCAACGCCGGTTTGTTTACCACCGCACCGGACCTACTTCAGTTCTTGCGCATGCTGCTCAACCGCGGTGCCCTGGACGGGCATGTGTACTTTAAACCCGAAACGGTAGAACTCATGCATACCAACCAAATTGCTAACCTTGGCCACAGTACCGGCTTGGGTTGGGAACTCAACCAGCCGCGGTACATGGGCCGGTACGCCACAGAACAAACCTTTGGTAAAACCGGCTTTACCGGCTGCTTAGTAGTATGCGATGTGCAAAAAGGGCTTGCCTTTACCCTGCTTTCCAATTTCGTACACCCAAAACGGAAACCCGATGCTACTCTTATAAACGAAGTCCGCAAAGACATAGCGGACATAATTCTTAAACCTTAAAGCATGAACGATACTCGCCCAATCACAACTGTGCTCTTAGATGTCGGTGGTGTTATGGCCCCCGACCCTTGGGAAACACTCTGGCTCACACCCGAACGCGGTCTAGCGTACAAACTCGGCTTAGCGATAAACCTGGTAGCCGCTACCGGCCCGATGCTCTTTGAGCAGTTTAGCGAAGCAGTATTCACAGAATCTGCCTACTGGAAAGCATGGGAGGCACATCTACGCATTACAATTTCGCCGGTGCTTATTCAGGAGGCAGAACGAGAACTGCTCATTCCCAACCCCTATCTTTTAACATTTCTTACGCAACTAAAAAAATACAGAATGCGCATTGGTATTACCAGCAATAACACTTCGTTTTGGTATCCTAAACAGGTAAACGAGCAAATACTTTCGGATTTTATTGACCCCTCTCTCATTTTCCTCTCCCAAGAACTCGGTGCTTCCAAAGTCATAGGTAAACCTGACTTATACGAGCTGGCGGCCCGAACAACTATCCCCTCTCAAACACTTGTCATTGATGATCGGCAAGG
>JAEUSE010000197.1 GCA_016788805.1 Candidatus Doudnabacteria bacterium | reverse complement strand
GACAACATTAAAGACCCAATGGTGAAAATGTTCTGGACCGATGAATTTGCTAACTACGACCCAAAGTGGTTAAAGGAAGCGATTTCGCCGATTCAAAATAAGGTGGGACAATTCTTATCCAGCGCGATTATTCGAAACATTGTGGGTCAGCCAAAGTCTACCATTGACTTGCGACAGATTATGGACGAGCGGAAAATTTTGCTTATGGACCTTTCTAAAGGGAAGGTGGGAGAAGAAAATGCCGCTTTGTTGGGTGCGATGATTATCACCAAAATTCAGTTGGCCGCCATGTCCCGGGTGGATATGGTGGAAGCAGACCGGCCGGATTTTTACCTCTATGTAGACGAGTTTCAGAACTTTGCCACGGAGAGTTTTGCCACCATTTTGAGTGAGGCGCGTAAATACCACCTGAGCTTAATTATGGGGCATCAGTACATAGGCCAGCTTACGCCGGATAAGTCGAACACCCGCTTGCGAGACGCTATTTTTGGCAACGTAGGGACCATTGTGTGTTTTCGAGTTGGAGCCGCAGACGCTGAGTATTTGGAAACTGAATTTGCGCCAACCTATACCCCGAACGACTTGGTGAATTTACCGAAATATCACATTTTACTAAAATTAATGATTAACGGCGTGGCCAGCGAACCGTTTTCCGCTCAAAGCATTCCGGTCAATCCGGAGTTCTTGACCGGGAACAGCGAAAAAGTAATACGGGTTTCCCGTGAGCGGTATGGCAACCCGATTGACCAGGTCGAGGAAAAGATTTCCAGGTGGATGGGAGTAGAATACCACCAGCAAAATGCTTTAGTCGTTGGTGGGGACGATTCGCAAGCTGGAGGGGAGTTGCCAGCCGGCGCGCAGTTTTTAGACCAACCACAAAGCGTGAAGGTGTTACCGTTGCAGGCGGGTGTTATTCAGCAAACAATGAGGCCGAAAGAGGCAGACTCTCTTACGAACATTCCTGAGGCGCCGGCCCCTGCCTCCGGGCAAGCAGCGCCTTCCGTCGGTACGCAAACAGCCGATGGGTTGGTTTTTCGTATGCCGGAACCGCCCAAACCCGCGCCGCCGCAGCCTTACGTAAAGAATTCTGGTTCGCAACAACCTGTATCAGCTAAGCCGCAACAAGTCGAGAAAAGGCCGGTCTCTCCGTCCGCTGGTGGAGGGCAGTCGGCCTTTCAGGGTCCGCGGGCTACTCAGGGTTTTGAACGGCAGCGTCCGAAACAACAGGAGCCTAGTCGGAATCCAAAGTCGAAAGACAGGCCCAAAGATAGGCAGCCGAATAAGCCGCAGCGGCCGAATATATGGGAGACAGTAGCGGGTATGAATGAAGAGCGAACCAGCCAAGTAGTAGAAAGCTTGGGTGCCGCTATACAAGATGCCCATACGTCAAAACCAACTGACGGCCGGGAGTAAGTTAGAAATTGATATGTAAAAAGCAACCCTGCAAAGGGTTGCTTTTGTAACATGGGGAAAGGTTATGCGAGGAGCTTTTTGATTTCCGTTTCGATGGTGGTTTTGGGCGCCGCACCAACCAGTTCAGAAACCAGTTCGCCGGCTTTGAAAAACTTTAAGGTCGGAATGCTTAGTATTTGATAGCGGTTCGATAAGTCGCTTTCTTCGTCTACGTTAACTTTGCCGACTTTGAGTTTTCCTTCGTACTGCACGGCAAGCTCTTCCACAATGGGGGAGAGTACTTTGCATGGGCCACACCATGCGGCCCAAAAATCTATAAGTACCGGAATAGGGGACTTGAGTACTTCTTCCTCAAAGTTAGCATTGGTTATGACTATTTCAGACATATGGATTGAAAGGGAGCAATTAATATGGGACTATAGGTATAGTAACTTTTCGGCCTTTGGTTTGTCAAAGCTCTAAGCGGGGTTCCATTTGGGGGATGAGGCAGGAATGGACAGCTTGCCGCGTTATTCGTGCGTAGTGTGGCTTGCCAGAATTGCCAGCTTTCTATATAATAACTAAGCACTTTATGGTGTGATATATGACGCGGGGTAGAGAAATTGGCATCTCGCAAGGCTCATAACCTTGAGGCTGGCGGTTCGAGTCCGCCCCCCGCAACCACGGGTCAATCAACTTGTTACTTCGTTACGGCCTCCAGGTATTCGGCCTTGCTGCGCACAAGTTGTTGCCCCTTTCCCAAAATCGCTTAACCTCTCCGCCCA
>JAEUSE010000196.1 GCA_016788805.1 Candidatus Doudnabacteria bacterium | reverse complement strand
CAAATGAAACCGTAACTCCGGTTGAAAATTAAACAAAGCCAAAAAAGTACTCAGACCCTTCTTCATGCTGCGACTCATTATTCCTCCTCTGATATGTTGTAAACCGTCTGCTCGCCAGATTCTGACGATAAAAAAGCCCCCGCTTGGGGACTGGTAATGATTTTTCTAAACTTGGTTAACCTATGCTAACCGGAAGCCACAGCAAAACCCTGACGAGTCTCCAAACGAGTGCTCGCCTGCCACCAGATAGAAAACAATTCAGTTTTGAGAATACGGTTTTGCATAAGACTTTTTAACATACTAGTACGATAGTATGTATCAAAATCCCTGTCAAGAGTTAACTGAACGAGCGTGGACAATTATAACTTTAGGGCTCGGAGCGCTAAACGGAATCCACCCTGCGGGTCTTTCATTTCCCGTGATCCCCTGGTAACGGTAGCCACCGCGGTGTGGGTGCGTTTGGCAATTTCATGGTGCGGCACGCCCGCGTGCAGCAGCTTTACAATTTGCCACCGCGCGGCAATTTCATCAAACTCCGTCGGCGTTAAGACATCGTGCAAAAACCGAGCCAACAAACGTTTGTCTTTGGCCGCCCGACTCACTACCTGGACCAATTCCGCTCTAAATGCTTCTCTGTCTTGATTGCTCACCATATATTGAAATAGTTAAGGTTTGACTACAGATGACTCCCCAGGCGTTAACACGCTCCCCGACGAAGCCCCCGGAGCCGAAGCGAGAGGGGTCACAGACGTTGAGGAAGAAGTCACCGCCGCCGAAGGTGTGTGGTCGGCACTCTGCACAGGGGCAACCGGCGGCGATACAACCGGAATTTCCGCGGCTACAGGAGTCGGGTCTACAGACGCAGGCGTTGCGGCGGGCTCAACGTTCACCTTTTGCCGGGCCTTTAGCTCAAAAAAACCGACGCATAAGAACCAACCCGGCAACACTTGCAAATACACCTTACCCAAGTAACGCCCTGGGTCTACCTGGACCAACTCATCGTAAATAATGCGGATAATGCCGGGGTTCTCCGGTATATTGTAGTCCAATTTTAATACATGAACGTTCGGGTCTCGCAAGCCAGCGCCGACAGTCGTTCTAAAATTATAGGCCGACACGGTCCCATCGGGCAACGAAGCAAAATGCTTATAGCGGTGTGTCAAAAGACGGGCCAGTCTACCGCCTACGCTTGAAAAAATATTGGCGCCACCCTCGGGGGTCAGGGTAAACTGCTTCCCCAACCATGGAACCGGTACACCAAATAAGACATGAGAGGCTCCGGGGTAAAAACCATCCAGCATAGGCTGTGGTGCTTGACCACGGCCAAAACTTTCCTGAAAGGTCGCGCGTTGCATCCGGCTGCTCACTGCCACAGCCACCAAAAGAAGCGCACTCAGAAAAACCAAAAAACCTATCAATGCAAATAAAGGCATAAACTATATAAATAAGTATATGGTAAGTATACTCCGGTTTAATTTCCGGTGGAACCCAAAAAACTTGCTATAATACAAACATGATAGATATCGAAAAACTCAAACAAAATTTTACGGGCGATATTTTAACCGATGCGGAGAACCAAAAAAAGTTTAGCCGTGACGCAAGCATTTTTGAAGCAGTTCCCGAAGTGGTGGCGCAGCCGAAAACCGTAACCGATATAGAACACTTAGTGACCTTTGCAACTGCGGCAAAACAGGCCGGCCAGGACATTTCCCTCACCCCCCGAGCGGGCGGGACCGACATGACCGGCGGGTCTATAACCGAAAGCATACTTATAGACTTTACTAAATATCTCTCCCACATCGGACAGGTAGAAAACGGAACCCTGCGGGTGCAACCGGGTGCATATTACCGAGACATGGAACAGGTTACGCTTGCCTCCAACATGCTCATGCCCTCCTACCCGGCATCGAAAGCCATATGCGGAGTGGGTGGCATGGTCGGGAATAATGCGGGCGGGGAAAAATCCTTATCGTACGGACAAACGATCGACTGGGTAGAAAGTCTACGGGTTGTGCTTGGTGACGGCAAATCATACCTGGTAAAACCTCTCACCGAACCCGAGCTTATCAACAAAATAAAAGAGCCGACCTTTGAAGGTCAACTGTACAAAAAAATTTGGAATATTATTTCTTCGCACCACGAACTTATTACACAAGCAGAACCTTCCACCTCCAAAAACTCT
>JAEUSE010000195.1 GCA_016788805.1 Candidatus Doudnabacteria bacterium | reverse complement strand
GCTGTGGTTGAAGTAGAGGCAAAAACACCGCAAGAACCAAAGTTCGCTCCAGTGGAAGAAGCGTCCAGGCTAATGGTATTGTAGGAGACGTTAAGGCTAGAGGAGGTGGTGGTAGCCGTCAAACTGATGCCACGTACCGCTGGTGAAGTAGCCGTATTGGTACCTGCACTGGGCGCTTTGATGTCGCCAATCAGGTTGTTGTAAATATCTGCAACCCCTGCTGTCCCCAACGAAGTCAGGGATATACCGGATACGATGGGCGCAGCCGTCGAGGTACTTTGAACGTTATAGATTTTATTTTTAAAAATCTTGGGCGAACTGCTGGACTGGTTAAGGCCAGAAACAGTGGTACCGCCAGAGCTGATGTTGTAAATTTTGTTGAACGAGACCGTCCGGGTTCCTGTGGTAGTGAATTGGTACATCCCATAGGTAGTACCGGTACCAAGGTGGTTCAGGTTGTAAATCTCATTGACGTTGTAATTTTCATTGGTAGGTGAGGAAATATTGTAAATCCCGTACATCGTACCAGTACCCGTAGTTTTCAAACAGGTCAAGTCATGTACGGTATTACTATCTACAACTACCGTCGTTCCTGAAATCTGAATACCATACATCGTGCTGGCTGTTCCAGCGCCATCAATACTCATGGTATGCACGGTGTTCGACTTGACGTTTTGGGTGGTACCCGAAGACATGTAAATGCCAATGGTGGTACCACCGGTTGAACCAGTCCGCGAAATGTTATTTACATTGTTCCCCCTAGTATTTACGATAGGCGTGGCGCCAGTGTTGTAAATGCAATAGATATTACCAGAGCCTGCTAGGGCTGCCGCGCTATAACTAAGGTTGGAAACGGTATTGTATTCAATGTTGACCACTGCCGGGGTGGCAGAGTTGAAAATCCCGTAAAAAACACCAGAGGTCGCCGTCAGGTATTCTCCAGTAATGGTATTGTTCCTGATGTTGATGTTGTTGCTGGCAGCAGTGGAGCCAGCAACGTTTTCGATGGCTGCTACCTGGGAGGTAGTGCCGCCACCTTTTATGGTCACCGTATTAAAACTGATGGTGGAACTGGCACTGGTTGCCGTATTCAGGTAAATACCACGCAAGGTGTTCACGTGGTTCACACCCCCACCATCGTTGTTGTTGACGGTGTTGTAAGAGACGTTGAGGCCGTATTGGGCCAATGTGCGGATACCAGCGGCGGGGTTAGTAGCCGCTGCCGCCCCACCAAAATTTTTGATGGTGTTGCCCGTACCGGCAGCCGTACCGCCTACATCGTTGCCCGTATCTGCCAGGGTGAATGGCGATGCGGCTGCAAAACCAATCAAAGCAATACCAATATTACAATTTTGAATCGTGTTGCTGTAAAATTTGTTGTTGGAGTTGGAACCCAAAGCATCTGTTACAGTGAGCGTTGTGGTAGCCGCTGTTGGAATGGCGTTTACCATGTTGATACCACGCGACCCATCTACTGCAGGGCCAGAGCCTGATGCGTTGTTTATCCGGTCTAGCGTAATCGTGCAATTTTTAATCGTCACATTCTGACAACCATCCGTTGCACTAGCCTTGTACAACGCATACCCGAATTCCATGGTGGAAGGGTTGGTGGTGTTGGCCGCGTTTTCGGTGAGGTTGATTCCATCAATGGTAACGAAGTCAGAACCAACAAGTTGGAAAATACCATCCTGAACGGCAGTGGCCGGTGTTCCCACCCCTCCTGTGTAGGAGGTGATAACCGGATTGGCCCCGGCACCACTTTTCTGGAAAGTAATGGGATTGGCCGCGGTACCTGTTGCCGTGACGCTGATGGTCGCAGCAATGGTTTCCGTGTAGCCAGCGGCCACGTTGAAAACCACACCGCCCGCACCGACGCCCTGGGTATTCAGGTCAGCTACCGCTAACGTAATGGTAGCATAGTCGCCAGGGATTGTTTTGACCCCTGTCAACTGGGCTTGAATCGTGCTCACGCTTGCCAGCGACATGATAATGCCCAGCGTTGTCAATGCGCGTGCAAGCGAAAAGGATGGAGTAATGTTTCTTTTCATGAGAAAATTAAGCAAGAAAATGTGATTAAACCAATATACACAAGCATACCACCCTGTTCTGACCCAGAACATGATGGAACAAATCGGATTGGAAAACCTAACTTGAAAAAGTATGGAGGAGGGAGTCTTGCTCTTAACC
>JAEUSE010000194.1 GCA_016788805.1 Candidatus Doudnabacteria bacterium | reverse complement strand
TCACCAAGCAAACCAATAAGCGGCACAACGGTAGTAGATATAAACTTACGCTGCTCTAAACTACGGGTAGCAAATTCTGTTTCGGCGCGCTGTAAAAAGAAATCTACAAACCACACCGCTTTACTAATCGCTTCACGCCAGAGTTCGGGACTTTTGCTAATAAGCTCATCGGGGTCTTTTGCGCCCGCGTATTGGATAACCCTGACCCCAAACCCTAAACGCAAAGCCATTTGCCCCGATTTGTATAAGGCCTTTTGCCCTGCTTCGTCTTGGTCAAACGCAAAAAATATAGTAGTGGCGAAACGCTTGAGGATGCGCAGATGATCTTCGGTAAAGGCCGTACCACTGGTAGCTACGGTATTTAGGAAACCGGCTTGCTGGGGTTTTATGCAGTCCAGTTGTCCTTCCACCACCACCACTTCACCGCTTTGAATGATAGCGTTCCGAGCAAAACTCAAACCAAATATAGTGCTACCCTTATGGTAAATGGGGCTTTCCGGGCTGTTGATATACTTAGCCGACTTCCCGTCGTCAACAAGAATGCGCGCGGAAAACCCCACGACATGACCCTGCTGGTTAAAAATGGGGAACGTTATCCTACCTCGAAAACGGTCATAGGTACCGCGCTCGCCTTGCACAGATACTCCTGCTGCCACTAAGTCTTCCCGACGAGCGCCTTTAGCTAAAAGTGGTTTCTCCAATACCTGGTACCCCTCCGGCGCGTAGCCAATTTGCCACGTGGCAATAGTTGCATCGGTTATACCTCTCCGTTTTAGGTACGCACGCGCTGCTGCGCCATCAGGCCCCAGCAATACACTGTGATAAAACTTTGCGGCAAAAGTATTCACTCGGAGCAACCGCTCTTTTTGATCTTTAAGGCCGACATCTTCTTGCCGCCTGTCCGGTAATGTGACCCCGGCCCTATCGGCTAATAATTTTAAAGTCTCTACAAAATCTAAATGTTCATGCTTCTGTACAAAGCTAAACACATCGCCACCCTCATTGCAGCCAAAGCAATGCCAAATTTGCCGGGAGGGGTTTACGTTAAAACTAGCCGTTTTCTCATTATGAAAAGGGCAGTTCGCCTTCCAGTTCACGCCTGCTTGTTTGAGCTGAATATAGGAACCGATTACTTCCACAATATTCAGCCGATCTTTTATTTCTTGTATTACTCCGTCTGCCATAATATAAACCAAACAATTTCCCCAACCTACAACCCCATCTATACACTCTGCGTATAGGTGCTGCAAACCTGTTCATACTTCTGCAATACCGTTCGCAATTCTTGCGCAAGTGGGTGGTCAAAATTGAAACACACTGCTTCCACTCGAGCTCTGGCACTTGCCAAGTTCACCTCTACCCCTCGGCGCAACACGCTATCCATAACCGCCTCACCCATTTCATGCATGAGGATAACGTCTGTCATGTTAGCAATTTTATCCGCCGCACTAATCGCCTTAGCCGCTACTGACGCCTGACGAATGTGGTCCAAATATTTCGTTTTTTGCTCATCGTGTGGAAGACTAGTGTCGAGCGTGACTTCGCCGACAAGACTGGCAACCTCCTCTCCGAATTCTACCCTAATATCCGCCTCTGTCGCATAGGTATCTTCCACTGTATCGTGCAATACTCCGGCCATTACCACGACGTCACCCAAACCGGCTCGAGCCAAAATGAGGCCCACCGCGGCCGGATGGGATATATAGGGCACTTCCCTCACTCCCTTACGTACCTGGCCGTGGTGAGCCAATGCCGCAAATTCTAACGCTTTTAAAATAGGAGGGCCAAAAAGATTAGATTTTTGAACAATTTTACTTACACTCATATACTAACTGTATGTAAAATTAGCCCCCGTGGCAACTCGACAATATACCGTGTTTAATGGTACAATGGTTGGGCTATTTGAAGCATATTTGAGCCATATTTTCCTGCATTTTCCCAACTCAATATTTATTGTATTTTCACATTGTTTACTCTTGATGGAGAGGTCGCATAGTGGTCGAGTGCGCTCGCTTGGAAAGCGAGTAAACCTTCACCGGTTTCGGGGGTTCGAATCCCCCTCTCTCCGCCAGCCATAACTCACCACGCCCGCGCGGTGCTGCGCATTGCATTTTGCGCGGAGTACCCGCCAGGCGCGTCATGCCTCAGTTGTTTCCACAATGACGTCGCCGAGTCCGCCAGCATCCCATG
>JAEUSE010000193.1 GCA_016788805.1 Candidatus Doudnabacteria bacterium | reverse complement strand
CAAAGGGTACAGTTAAATCGTACCGCAAGGCTACGTCGCGGTCGCCGTTGTCCTTAAAACTATATACCAATTTCTCTTCGTCTCCATACTTCCCAAGCAGTATTTCTTTGTACTCCAGAGCCGGAGTAGACAACGGCAAGAAACCAAACCGTTCAAATACGGACTGAATTTTGGCAAACATTTGCTGGCGCGCTAGTTGCTCCTGCGGCGCATAATCTCTAAAACCTTTTAAAGTTCTCGCTTCAATTTTAGTCATAATAATTCCTTTCTTAGATAGTACCACTAATTACCGAACAAATAAAAAAGCCCCTCGACCGAGAGGCTGTAAGCGCAAGCTAAACAAACCTCTAAGCGAGAGGCTGTATATGGGACGCAAGTTGTAGCTGTCTAAAAAGCATGTATGTATAATACCCTAAAAATGGCCGAAAGTCAACTTTTTACGACGCCGGGGTAAGTGTTACAGACACATCATCCAATAACGGACCCATGCCATTTTCCGGGCCACCGGCAACGAATTCAACAGTGCCGACACCGGACGCTCCCCCGGTGACTGTATAACCGTACTGCTTCCATTGCGGTTGCTTGTCTTTGGTACCGTCCGTGCCGATTGTGTCTAACACAGCGCCGTCCCATAGCACGGTTATAGTACTGTCCGCAATTCCGGTGCCGGGCTGCGGGGCAAACCAAAAAGAAAACTTATACCGCTGACCTTCTTCAGTCGGAACTTGTTGAGAAAGTCGCACCAAACTTTTACCCCGAGCGGCCCGGGTCGCCAAGTTTGCGTTATCAAGCCTCACAAACTGTGTACCTTCATGGGCCTTCCAGTTTCGATACCCCGCGAGCAACTCCACTCCCGGCTGCTGCGTCGCACGGCCGAGTTTTGTAGAATCTGCGGTAACCCATGCCGGTCGCCAAGCAAAACCCGCGGTGTCTTCAAAGGCCAGCTGCGATTGCGAACGAATAACCGGTAGCTCAAAGCTTGGGTTCTGTAACAAATTCGGCACACCCAGTGTACCAATACCGGCCCGCTGTACCACTTCCGCGCTTGTGCGGTCTAAACCCGAGGCGCTGGACTGGTTGTAACGGCCGTTAAATTTTAATGAGCGCGTCCCGGAACTGACCATAACAATCATCACCAGGGTTACTAATATCCCGGCACAATACGCCACGCCAATCCCCCACATACTCGGGTCGGAGCGCAAGTCTTTTGGTTTTCTCGGCATACAATATGTAAAGTTTATTTCTAAAACGAAAAAGTTATTTTAACTATACAATATTCAACACCTCTCCGCAATCTCACCCACGTGGATATCTGGTCCGATTTTAATACAAGTGTCATGCCGGCCCCCGAGCCGGCATCCAGGTTCTTAGGATGGCTTCCGGAATGACAAAAAGTGGTACTTATTACTTAATCACAAACTCCTTGTGTCGAGACTTTGTTCCGCGGACCAATGCTATGCGAGATACACCCACGTCCAAGTACTGAGCCAGGGCCGACCGTACCTCTTCATTGGCCTTACCGTCTTCCGGCACCGCCGACACATATATATGCAAAACACCCTCCGCGGTTTTGACCGTTTTCGGGTGTTTTGCTTTTGGGTGCACTACCACGTGTATGCGCATATTTAAGCAGTTGTAACCGCAACTCGCTTTCGCTTCAACCACGGAATCGCCAGCCGCGCCACATCGTACATTAAGAACAAGCTTACGGAAAAACCAACATCGCCCAGCAGAGTCCCCCGCAGGAACGGTAACCCGTTCACGTAGGCCTGAGTGATGCCCGCCCAGGTATGTGGGTATTCGGCATATAAAAGGGCAAAGTTCGTCACCACAAAAAACAGAACTGAAGTTGCCAAACTAGAAGTAACAACCTTGCCAAACCGAGCCACACTCACCTTTCCTGAACCAACCCACTTCCCAAACAACACCCCCAATAAGTGAGCGGCGTACACGGCCACCATCAACTTCCAGGTAAAAAAACCAATGGCAATATCGGAGAACAGTCGAACCAAAAAGGTAATCCCGAGCGCCTTGCGCATGGGCAACAAACTTCCGGCAAAAATGGCAATCGCCGTAACCACCGCCACATTGGGCATGTGAGGCACCACCCGGGTTAAGGCAGCTAAAATTATTACTAGATAAATCATCATAAATAGTAAGTGGTAAGCAGTAGAACAGTATGCAACAAGCAATCCCACGTAGCTT
>JAEUSE010000192.1 GCA_016788805.1 Candidatus Doudnabacteria bacterium | reverse complement strand
ATAGGTATATATTCATAATCTAAGCTTCCAACAATGAAAGAACAAAATTACAAAAACCACGCGCAGCTTGTTCCCCTATACCACTTTGTCCTATTGGGCATATTAGCAATTGCGTTTTTCGGGAGCCTGTACAATGTGTATTGGCACTATACACACCCTATCGGGTGTGGTTTTAGAAGTTGGATTGAGCCAATCGTACTCGTATGCCTACCCCTAGCCGGACTTATACAGTTCTGGTACAGCAGAGCTTTTGCTGCCCGAGTGCAAGACCGCGCTATTCGTGCCGAAGAAAACATGCGCCATTACATAATGACCGGCAAACTGCTAGACCACCAGCTCACCATGCCTCAAATTATCGCACTCCGCTTTGCCAGCGACGCTGAATTCTTGGAGTTAGCCAAACGCGCGGTTGACGAAAAGCTGACCAATAAACAAATTAAGGAAGCCATAAAAGACTGGCGCGCCGATCACCACAGGGCCTAGGAAAAATGAGTAGTAAGTAAGGAGTAACTAGTAATAAGCAAAATGCAAACCCGAGACTGACGTCCCGGGTTTTGGTTAATCTTTTCTAATTACTTATTACTCCTTACCTATTACTGCCCAGAAGACATTTTGGGTTTTTTATCGAGCCTGCTATCATATATAAATAGATATTTAAGGTAAAAGAATATGAACAGAAAAGGACAATTATTTGGCATTTGGCTCATTTTAGCCATTATGGTCACCGGGGCTGTAGGCTTCCCCACCGTAGCAATCCAACAAAACTATCGACAAAATGCGAACGACCCGCAAATTGAAATAACCCAAGAAGTAGCGGCTGCCATTCGAAAAGGCATACCCCGAGACCAAATTGTCAGCCCTACCGGCAGCGTGGATATGAGCGCAAGCCTCTCCCCGTTTATTGCCATTTATGATCAAGACGCCAAAGTGGTCGGCTCATCCGGCAAGTTAAACGAAGAAAACCCCATCCCCCCGACTGGCGCATTTGATACCGTTAAACAAAAAGGGTCCGTCCACTTTACCTGGGAACCCCAGCCGGGCGTGCGGATAGCGGCGGTCATGCAAGAAGTAAAAGGCGAAAAAACCACCTACGTACTAGCAGGTAAAAGCCTACGGGAAGTGGAACGACGAGAACAACAGTTAACCCAAATGGCCATGCTCACCTGGGCCGCGCTTATTTTACTCACCCTATTTTTAATTTGGTTTATTCACATGCTCACCCTGTCTGGGCCAACTGTGGTAACCGAAAATACTGAAGTAATAATTGTAGAAGAAGGAAAACCTGAGACGTCCGCGTAGAACATGATGCATGTAGCATAAAACATGTAACATAGAGCATATAACAAAAACTCTCTGCTGGGCAGAGAGTTTTTTGATTCATGCTACATGCTACATGTTTTATGTTCTATGTCCTGTGTTGCACGCTTCATGTTTTCGCAGGTGCCTGGTATAATAGAGAGGCAACATACGAAACATATTCATGACAGACAAACACGCGCATAAAAAAATCCGTATTGTGCTCCCCGCCGGGGCAAGCAGAAAAAAGATAACTACACCGCCGGGTCCAATCCACAAAAAACAGTTGGATAAACTCATGAGCGTCCGAGAAAACTTATTTTCGCCGGGCAGGCTGTGGCGTATTGTCTCGGAGTTTATAGCGGGTTACCGTTTTATTAACCAGTTCGAACACGCAGTCAGCTTTTTTGGTTCGGCTCGTTGGGGGGCTGAACATTCAGTCTACCGAGACGCTCAGCGGTTGGGCTACTTACTGGCCAAGGAAGGCTTTGCGGTGGTAACCGGTGGCGGCCCCGGAATTATGGAGGCCGGTAATAAAGGCGCAAAAGAAGCGGGTGGTAAATCTGTAGGGTTGAATATTCAACTCCCGGCCGAACAACGCATTAACCGATACGTAAGCGAAAGTGAGTCGTTCCATTACTTTTTTACCCGAAAAGTCATGTTGGCTTCGGTTTCCCAAATTTATATATTTTTTCCCGGCGGCTTCGGCACCCTGGATGAGCTGTTCGAAATTTTAACACTCATCCAAACAAAAAAAATGACCGGCGTGTACGTCGTACTCATTGATAAAGATTTTTGGCAGCCGCTGCTTAAGTGGATCGATAAGGTAGTGCTAAAAGAACATAGAGCCATTGCCGAGGAAGACACTCAACTCTACCATCTGGTAGAACACGCTGAAGCGGCTTTTCACTATATAAACAAACTACTCATTAACGGTGCTTTCCAG
>JAEUSE010000191.1 GCA_016788805.1 Candidatus Doudnabacteria bacterium | reverse complement strand
ACACCACTGAGCCACTCACGGCTAACACCCGATTACCTGCTTCGTCAGCAATCAATTGGGTAGCTGAAGCCAAAGAGGCACTCTTGACCTCTTTTAAGAACGTTCCTTCTTTACTCAGCACCACCACCCGCCGAGCACTTGGTTCTAGAACATACAGGTTTTGCCAATCAGGTTGAGTATCGATTAATAAAGAACTAGCAAATGGCTCACTCAGTCCCGTGACCACAAAGTCAGCGCGCTCACCTAAACTTAATTTAACTATTTCACCACTCCGCGTCCCGAGCCATACGTCACCGTCCACTCTAATTGACTCCACGTCCTCAAAAGTTACATTTTGACCAGGCTTAAGCCAGCCAATTGGTTCGGAAACTGAGTCGTCACTTCGTAAGTAACGATAAATATTGCGCTTACTGGGATTAAAAACATAAAGATAATCACTAAAGCTATTTAGAAGTTGGGCTTCACGATTTGAGTCACCTTCCGCAATTATCTGAATCCGGCTAGGATTCTCTTGAGCTAAATCAAAACCGGAAACTCCCCCACCCAGGACTAGCAGTTGATTATTTTGGAGGGCGCTATCACTAATTCGTGGCACGTCATTGAGAGTAAATTCTTTTGGTTGCAAAGTACTTAAATCTAAACTAATAGCATGTTGATTATCGGTATCAATGAAAACCGCAGTTGTGCCATTACTCACTACCTGGCTAGCAACAAAGTCACCTTGCACCATTGTCAAATCAAAAAAGACTGGCAGCTCACTGAACTCTGCCTTGCCCGAGAGTGAGTCGTAACGGGTTTGAAACTCAGCGAGTTGCTCAATAATTAAGCGCTGACCTGCACCTCGACCCTGGAAATTATTCTTCAAAGTTTCTGTTTCAGTTAACAGAGTCTGCATTTCGGCGCGAGCCGTTACTGGATCCGCTGCTACTTGGGACTCGGCTGTGACAAACCTGGTAACCAAAGGCTCGAGTGCTAATTCAGCAGCTTGCAGTTGTTGAGCTTGGCGAGAACGCCAGAAACTGATACCCGCTATTACAAGGACTATCATCCCTCCAATAACCAAGATTAAACGCCAAGGACGTTGGGGTGAATGAGAAATATAGACTTCAGAACTTAAAAAGGGCTTTTTTTTTACTTGAGAAGTGAGGTTTCTTACACCTCCAAATACCTGTCCCAGCTGTTCTGCCACTCGACGCAACCAAGGTTTAGCGTGCCGCGCAATTTTCCAAGCTGTTAGTTGCCCTTGCCGCCAACGCTGGCGCCACGGTGTATAAGCTTTCTTTTGCGTGGGCACCATGGCCAATGTCTGAGTGTCAATTGCTGCAGCCTGGTCAGCACTCTCCTGTTTCAGATCAGCAGCGGCTTGTGTCAAAGGCGCAAAGAAAGCCATTCCCGGTTCCTGTAGCGGTGCAGAATTGAGGTCAGGAGGCTCGACTTCAGTGAGGGGAGGTGTCAAAACCGGCCGTTCTGTTTCAGGTTCGGGTAGAGCTAGAAAAGCCAATGACATGCTGGCTGAGGTGGGATCATCGTGGATCGCGGAAACCATGGAGTTCATAATGATTTCAGCTTCATAACCTTGACCAGCTTTTTGTTGTAGCTCACCAAAGTAAGACTGCACCGCATTGGTCGCTAAAACTAATAAATCATTAATCTCTAAACTGCCTTGAATAACTTTTAAAGTCTCTCCGGAAGTGAGTAAGTTGCCGACTTTAGTTTGGCGCTTGAGAATAATCGTGCCGTTGTAGGTGGCAAAAGTAACTTGTGAGTCTTCCACAAAAGTTGCCGCCACCAATAACTTTACCTCGAGTTCTTCGGTGGTCTTGACTAACTGTTGGAGTAGGTTATAAAAATCAGCCGCTGAGTCGAGAACTGCGTGTTCAACTTGGAGTACTAAGTCGCGGCCAATATTGCCGGCATTCTGGCCTTCGACACCAATGGCACACATCAGCCGCTGGTCGTGTTCAACCAGAACTTGCGACCAGCCATTAAATTGGGGCAGACCAACCAGAGGAAATACCTGCAACTGCATCTGTTGCTATTTTACCATTGAGGGGCTATGAGTTCTCTTGAGTAAAGCTTGGAAGACAACTAGCTTAAAGTACCACAATGAAGATCAAAAGCACTACTATAGCCAAGATCAAATGGGCAAAGCCTAAGATTTGCATGACTGGGGAAAAGGGCGTGATAACCGTACTCCGCATCACTTGAATTTGACGCGTGACCACAAAAGCAAACGCTAAATAAAGCA
>JAEUSE010000190.1 GCA_016788805.1 Candidatus Doudnabacteria bacterium | reverse complement strand
TTGCCGTGTGCGCGGATTGTAAATCTGCGTCAACTCTTCGCTGGCTGTGTCGCGTCCGCCCAGCAACCAGATTTCCTGGCGGTAGACAGCCATCTGACAGGAACGTTGGATGGCAGCGGGTTTTTCCAGCTCTTTGGCGTTTAACTTACCTGTACCAATCCGCTTTGGCTGCTCTACAACATACCTGCCTCCGCTTGCTTCCAATAACGCTACAATCACTTCGGGTTCCAGCGGCTCAATAATTCTTAAAGGTACGCGGTCATCTTTCGGGATGGAGAAACTTTCTCGAAAAAACACCCCGCCCGATTCAGATTCCAACTTAACAAATTCTCGTTGTTTTCCTTCCTGAACATCGAACACCGAAATAGAGCCACGAACGGGTAACGTGTGTACTGCCAAATACGCGGGCGTAAGCTCGACCACCCTTTCTCGTACGTCCGCGACACGCCCTAGAGGCGGGTGAACTCGAGCTTCCACCTGAGCTTCGTGTGCGGCCGCACGTAACTGTTCAACTTTTTCTCTTAAGCCGTACGCCCTACCAATATACTCTGCCCCCTCATTCAAAATGCGCGTCTTAGCTCTTTTGAGTTGACCGGCGGGATTATATTGGCCGCTAAATCTACCCACGACGTTGTTCAAATCTACGCCCGCCCTCGTTAGGCTCTCAACGAGTAACAATACCTCTGGAATATTTTTTGCCGCGGCCAAGCGGTGGGCATACACCTCCAGCGCCCGAGCAGAGTCGCCCACCCGGTACGGTATATAGCGTTCCGGGGTACGCGTAGACTGCCGGTGTTTTTCCGCATCCGGTTGTCCGGGTCGGTACAAATACACCTTCCCTCTTTCAAAGGTTAAAGCAAGCACGTCGTGGGGTCGGTCGGGCAGCACAACAGTATCGCCGTGGGCGTAACCAAACGCAGTGTATTTATCCACCGCCTCACGGGACTCAACCGCTTCTTTCGGACGTTCCAGCACCTCAACGGCACCTCCGCGGCTTGCGTCAGGGCTTAAATCAATAATTATTTCGCGCCTCTCGTGAGTAGTCATGCTAATAAACGCGGGAGTATGGTTAGCAACTCTTCTATGGTTGAAAAACGCGCGGAGCTATATGCAACGTCCGGCACATACGACACAACACCGCTGTGAACAGCCGCATACACGCGCTTTTGCTTTGCCAGCGCGTAGCCAAGTTCCATGAGCATGCCCTCGCTCCGGTCATTTGAACGAACCACCGCGAGCAATGCATCACAACTATCCATTTCAGTAAAAGCATCTGCTAGTATTTCTTTGGGGAGATACTGTTTCTGTTTGTACTCTTCTTCTTTCCAGAGTGAACAAAACACCTGGTGCCCGGCACTCTCCAATACATCACATACCGGACGAAAAAATTCCACTAGACTTTCGTACGTCTCTCCGGTGTATCGAAAGGAAATAAATATTTTCATACTGTTAAATCCCCAACTCTCTCAAAAATGCTTGGTTGCTAATGTCGCGGCCCAGGAAGTCGCGAACGGAATCCAGCTCGTCTCGACTGGATCCAACTTCTAGTATCTTGTGTCGGTAGTCCAAACCCAACTGCGGGCTCAGTGCGCCGCTCTCCGCAAATTTAGAAAATATATCGGCCGCATAGACCTTGGACCACATATACCCATAGTACCCCCCTTCATAACCAGGGTTCATGAGATGCGTAAACCCGGCTGCATACATTTGCCCCGCGGGAACGTCTATACCCAATATGCTCTCCCAAAGTTCTCTAAATAAACCCACCGGATCTGCCCCTTCTTCGGTGTACAAACGATGGTCAAATGTTGCGTTTACCATTTGCCGGGAGTTAAACAAGCCAGCCCCATGGTTCTTTGTCGCGACCAGCTTGGCAATAAGTTCGTCCGGCATAACTTCACCTGTTTGGTAGTGCTTAGATATACGCTTTAAGACCTCCGGCTCCCAAACCCAGTACTCTAAAATTTGCGACGGTGCTTCGCCAAAATCCTGCGCGACATTTGTTCCCGACTGTGCAAAAAATTTAGTTTGAGACAAACAATGGTGTATAACATGTCCGAACTCATGAAAAAGCACTTCTACTTGACCATGCGGCATAAGCGAAGGCTGGTCCTGAGTAGGTTTTGGAAAATTAGTAACCATAGTAGCCACCGGAGTGGCGTACACCGGCATACCGTCAAACTTCCACTGCGCTCTCCGAGCTTGCACGGTGGGAAACTCTGCCGCATGCCCGTATTTCGCTTCTCGTG
>JAEUSE010000018.1 GCA_016788805.1 Candidatus Doudnabacteria bacterium | reverse complement strand
ATCTTTGTATATAAAGGTTGTGTTTGTGTTGAAATAATTTTGGGTTCTTAAGTTTTAATAAAAGTCACGTCCTTTATGTGTGGAAGTGATTTTTTTGTTTATATAAGCAAAAAATAATGCTTTTTACTATTGACAAAATTAGTAAAAAGTGATATAATACTGTGGTTCGAATTTTTTCGATTTGGAATTTTGGAAGAAGGAGGGGCTATGAACCCCACATTGTTTTTGGTTTTTTTGAGCGTTTGCCCGGAGAAGGTTCTCGAGGTTGCGCCTGCCCTTGAGCAGGTGCGTTTCGAGAACACCGTCTTTTTGTCCGGCCAGGGCTGGTTTTTGGTTGGGCAGGACTACAAACTGCCGCTCTCGCCCGAGCTAGCGCGGCACTACGGCGCTCGGGCAGCGCAGGTGGACGGGGCGGAGGTCTGCTTCGTATCGAAGCGGCTTCCGGCCGGAGTGGCGGTGGACGCACTGGGTAATTTGGGCGGTCGGCCGCTTGAGGCTGGAAACATGGACATTCTGGTTTACATTGGGAAAGCCACGACGGGCTTCTCCCAATTTCTGCGCCTCACACACTATGTGCGCCCGACAGTCCCGGCTATTGACCCGGGCGTGGTGAGCCACATTCACCCGCTCGAACCCGGCACGATTATGCCGGGTCTACCAACCACTGTGTATTCTCCCCAGGGTCCGTTTACGCGGACGCTAACGGAGTTCTACAACATGGTGGGCAGTGAGGTGTCGGCCGGGGAAGTGGAGGTTTTGGTCGATGGGGTGAAGTGCGTTCTGAGGACGCTTACACCCTACACCATAACTTTTATTTCGCCGGCGCTCGAGCCGGGAACAGAGGTGTTGCTGGAAGTTAGGTCGCCTAGGGGAAACCCGAAAGTGACCTTACGGGTTCCGGCACCACCCGTACAGTAAGTTTTGGGGTTTTGAGGTTCGTATGCAGCGTGGAAGATTTCTTTCCACGCTGCTTTTTTTGGTTTAATGATTACGGATTTTTACTAATATACTGATACAGCTCAGGCTGAAATATAATTTTATTTAAACGAAAATTAATATATTGGTACTTATTGGTAATTAGTAAATTTAAAAATTTCAGTTGACAAAGGGTCTAAAATATTTTACAGTGAGGGTAAGTTTATGGAGGACTTACGATGAGCGCAATTAAGCTGCTCGTTCTGTTTTTCTGCGCATTGGCCTGCGCAGCGTTTGGTCAAGTAGTGCCGTCGGTAAATGTAGGGGAGGGTTGGTTTGTTGAAAACCATTCCGTAACCTATGACCTGCGTCAGTATTTCGCAGGTTCTGACGGCAAGCCTCTTGTTGATGGGGCTTCGCTCTGTGCGGCATCCGGCGTGCCTGCGGGACTTGAGCTTAACAGCTCGACTTGCGCATTGAGCGGTCGGCCCGTTAAGGCAGGGCCATTTTCGCTGCTGGTAAACCTGACTGCCCGAAACGGCGAGTCGGCAACGTTGCGGCTTTTGGGCCGCGTGCGGCAAGCGGTGCCTCGTGTTATTCCTGACTTCGTGTACATGGGAACCTATCCCATTCGAGTTGGGGAGGTAAAGCCAGGTGAGATTGTTAGTCTGGTTTCTAACGAGGGGCCATTCACAGAGCGCCTTACTACGGAATACTTCTTACCAGCTGGAGTTCAGTTGGCGGACGGAGTAAATATTAGCATAAGTGGCGTGCAGGCCATCTTGCGTTATATTTCTCCGTATCGAGTGGCCTTTGAAGCCCCGCTTTCTTTGGAAGTGGGGAAAGACGTGGTCATTGAAGTCCGTTCGTCTCGCGGCACAACCCGAGTTACTGTCCCGGTCAGGCAGTAGTTTGGGCTTTGTTCTCATAACGGTGTTGATTTTATCCACACCGTTTTTTATTTTGCCGAAAGTAGGCATTTTATGCTATAATTTTATGTATAAATATATAATTTCAACTCGAAATAAAATTAAAATGAGAAATAAAACTATGGCTTGGCTTAATTACGCTCGCTTTGCCAAAATAAGAAAGCTTTTTGGTTTGAAAGCTCTCTTTTTTGCAAGCTTTTTATTTGTAAGTATTTTTGGTGTTGCGAAAGCGGACCTAACTTTAAATTTTCAGGGTTACACCACGGTTAATGGAACTCCTCTTTGTACACCCTCCGACACTTCTTCGTGCAGTAGCATAGCTCCGGCAACTCCGGTTACTAACCCTAATACTTTTATTGGCATGCTTAGTCAGTATGCAGGCGTTTCCCAGAACAATTTAAGTGTTGGTTCTGTAACTGCCGGGGGATCGTATTCTTTTGGTTCCGGTACTCTTATAGACGGAGGTTGCAGTATTGGTAACTGTTCTTCTGTTGCTAACGTAAATGGTTATTTGACCGGTAATCCGGAAAGTGGGGTTCCGGTACGCGCAACTTATGTTTGTTCTGGTCCTGGAATAGGAAACAATGTGCCAATTAGCGCTCAGCCTTCTTCTAACAATCTAGGTGTTGGAAACAATTATAGCTGGACAGCTTCTATACCTACCGGCGGAAGCGATGTAAGCTGCGACTTTAGAGTCGAATATCAAGACGAGCCTAGTGCCTCGTCTCAAGCGGCACCGGCTTGCGGTGGTCCTGGCAATCCATGTCAGAATATGCAATGCAGAAGCGGCGCATGTACTTTGGTGCAGTCCAATCCGGACGGAAGTTCTGTTCCAAACGGAGCGCCAGATTTGTGCAGTTCGGCACAAGATTGCCAAACAAATTTAACCGTTTGGGCAACCCCTACACAAACTGTACAACGAGGTGGTTCAGGGATTTATTTAATTCGTTTTAAACACGAAGGAAAAACTTGGCCAACTCAAGTAAATGTCATTTGTCCTTCCGGTACGCAGTGTAATTTGGTTTCTCCAACAGGCAATATACTTTCCAGGTGCTATTTGGATTCCAATAACATTAATTCATTTTATTGCAATTTAAACAACCCGCCGTATACAGGAACAACTCTGGAAACATTTTTTACGGCGCCAGATATAACTTATATTTTGCTTGTTAAGACAAATACTTCTACGCCAGTAGGGAACCATAATATTTCGGTTCAAGCTTCTACTTTTTCTCAAAGACTCATAGACCCAAACGATCCTTACAGCGGAACTGTTAACGATTGTTTTGGAACTTGCCAAACCTCTACTATACCGTTGTTGGTGGTTCAGGCAGCTTGTGGTAACGGGGTTTTAGACAGTGGTGAAGTGTGTGATAGCGGTATATCGTATGGGACAGATTCTTCCGGTTGCGGCAGCGGAGCGTGTGCTGGCACTAGGACTAAGACTTGCAACAATACTTGCACAGGCTATGACTTTGGTTCCTGTACTTATACAGTAAATACTTGTGATGATGGTAATACATGTACCGGAAATGGTTCCTGTGTAAATGGGACTTGTCAGACTGGTTCGGTGGTTTCTGGTAGTTATTGCCAAGGTAATGCTTGTGTAGCTAACACTGCCTCGGTTTGTGCGCCTTCTTGTACTAGCAATGCTCAGTGTGGCGCTTTGCCGCCTATACCTGACCTTAAGTGTAATGGGCAAGATAGCTTAAGTTTGCCTTCAGGTAGTGACTGTACTTTGTCTTGGACAGTTGGGGGCGGAACCGCAACTAGCTGTACGGCTTCGGGTAACTGGAGCGGCAGTAAGAGCACGAGCGGAGGGAGTGAGACTCAAACCAATATAACAACCAACAAGGCTTATACCATAACTTGTTCTAACGTCAACGGTAGTAACTCCGATACGGTCAATGTAACAATAAGTGCTGGCTCGTGTCCGGCTGCGAGTGTGAGTTTGTCTTCGTCTTCGGTTACAACTGGTGGCAGTGTAACAGCAAGTGCGCCTTCGGGTTGGAGTGGTGGAAGTTTTAGTTCTGCAAACAGCGGTGTTGCAAGTGTTTCCGGCTCTGCGGTCACCGGTGTTAGTGCCGGCGCTACCAGCATAAGCGGCAGCGGATGGACGGCTTCTAACGGAGCTACTAACTGTTCTTTGTCCGGCACTGGTGTTACGGTAAGCGCTCCGGTGAGTTGTCCGGCGGGGAGTGTTTCGTTAACGTCTAACAACATTGGTGTGGGGGCCACAACTCAGGCCAATGCACCTTCGGGTTGGAGTGGAGGAAATTTTATTTCTTCTAACACTAGTAAAGCAACTGTTTCAGGCAGTACTGTAACAGGTCAGGCGAGTGGTTCCTCGAGTATTACAGGCAGCGGATGGACGGCTTCTAACGGAGCTACTAACTGTTCTTTGTCCGGCGCTACTGTAAACGTAAGCGTTTTACCTCCTAGCGGAGATATTAAATGTAATGGTGGAGATTCTTGTACTATACCAGCCAGCAATACCGGCGTGACTTTGAGCTGGACTTCTCAAAACACAACCGATTGTGACGTATACGCAGACGGTGGAAGCGGTGGACCGTATCCTGGTCCATATTTAAACCAGGTTAACAACCCAAGTCAGCCAACAACCAACATATCCTCAAGTGTGAATTATGTGCTTAACTGTGCCGGTCCAGGCGGAAGTGGTCAGTACGATTCGGTCGCAATAACTGTGACAGGGACACCTGATTTTAGCATAAGTCATACTCCAGCAAGCAGGCAGGTTACTCAAGGTGGTTCAACTACTTTTACCATAAACTTAACTTCCATAAATGGTTTTAACGACAGGGTGAGGTTTTTGTCTACAATAAATTGCCCTACAAATGCCACTTGCAGTTTTTCACCGGCTACGCCGAATTTGGAGTTAGGCTCGGCGTTTACAACCATGACAGTAACCACTCAGGCTTCTACGCCGATTGGAACCAATAACATGATAGTGCAGGCGAGAGATGACTCTGTCGGCTTTTTGTTCCATACAACCAGTCCTGTAGTTGAGGTGGTCGCGCCACCTGCGGGAACTGCGCCGGTACTTACCTTAAGCGCAAATCCTACTAATGTAAATGCTGGTCAGACAACGCAGCTTACTTGGAGTTCTACGGGTACCGCTCCGGTTACATGTAACTCGGTTTCTGGGTCTTGGTCTGTGGTTAACGGCGCTGCTTCGGGTAATACTACCTCATCTGCTTTAAATGCTGCTTCAACTTTTACAATGACTTGTTCAAACGCATATGGAAGTGATACAGAGTCGGTAAGTGTGAGTGTCAATGTAGACTCACCGGGTAATCCGGGCGGAGGCGGAGGTTCTTCTTGCGGGCAAATTGTTATAAATTGGTCCGATACCAGTGGTGAAAATGGTTACTATATATATAGAAATACCAGCAATACTTTCCCAGGAGTTGGAGGTAGAATAGCTACTTTGGGACAAAATGTTGTAACTTATACTGACACTCCGCCCACTTCTACCAACTACTATTGGGTTAGTGCTTACAATAATGCCGGAGAGTCTGCACCTGTTGCTTTAGGAAATAATCCTTTAGGCGCAAGTACATGTAATGCCTCCTTAAGTAGCAACAAAGATATTACTCGTATAAATAGTCTTGTGCCTTCTGGGTACACCACCAATGCTTATGCCTTAAACGAAACGCCGCCAAATGTTGTTTACAACAAAGGGGATTTGGTCAGCTTTGCTATAAATCTTTCCAACAATTCGGTCACTGGCGGTGAGGATGCGAGCAATATACAAATTACTGACCGTTTGGTGAATTTGAAGCGTCCTAGTGGCGGGTGGAATATGAAGCTTGGAAATACTTCTTTAACCGAGGTGAATATTGCAAACTGCAGTACAGCAACAACGGCGTTTCAGAGTTTGAATAATAACCAGTTTGGGGCTTGTGGAAGTGAGCCTAACCAGGTGCTGTATATAAAAGTTGCGACCGTGGCACAGGGTAGTTTGGCAGTTATAAGCATGGTAGGCGAGGTAAAAGAGCCAAGTGGGTATGGTCAGGCGTCCAGTCGTTTTCAGAATAGCGCCAGCATTAGTTATACAAAAGGTGTTTCCGGTACGACAGGGCTTACTTCCGCCACCACTCCTCTTTTACTATTTAACATTCAGAATGTTCCCAATAAGGTAGAGGTTGCACCGTAAGCTAAGAAAGTTGTCTTCACATGACCGTCATCCGCTGCTTTTTGGATGACGGTCATTGTTCATAACTATGCTTGGGGCAGGAAAATTAAAACAAAATAATGAATATTCAAGAAGTTAAAAATCAAATTGGGTTGGAGGTTGAAAACAGCGAAGAGGTTATAAAAAAATATAGTCGCGACGCCAGTATTTTTGAGGTGAGGCCGGAGGCTGTGCTGTTTCCAAAGAATACTTCCGAGGTGCAAAATTTGGTAAAGTGGGTGTCAGAAAAGAAGCAGTTTGAAAAAAAACTTTCTCTTACTGCGCGCTCAGCCGGTACTGACATGTCCGGTGGTCCTTTAAGCGAATCTTTGGTTGTTGATTTTACAAAATATTTCAATAAAATTGGTAAAATTGAGACGGAGGAAAGTATTTCCGAAGTTAGAGGTGAGAGCTTAAAAACCCAGGGCATGGTGGTTGTGGATCCGGGAGTGTATTATAGGGATTTTGAAAAAGCGACTTTGGAAAAAAATTTATTGCTTCCGTGTTATACCGCTTCAAAACTTTTAAATACCGTTGGCGGAATGGCGGGCAACAATAGCGCTGGAGAAAAAACTTTGGCGTACGGGCAGACTAAGGACTGGGTAGAAGAGCTTGAAGTAGTTTTGTCCGACGGAAGTACCGCAATAATAAAGTCTTTAACCGAAGGGGAGCTTGAGAAAAAAATTAAGCTGGCAAACTTGGAAGGCAAGATTTACAGGGAGGTTTTTCACTTGGTTAAAGAAAACCGGGTGCTTATAGAAAAATGTAAGCCGACAACAAGCAAGAATTCTGCTGGGTATTATTTGTGGGAAGTTTGGGATGAAAATAAGCGTAGGTTTAATTTGCAAAAGTTAATTGTGGGGAGCCAAGGTACTTTGGCTTTTGTGACTAAAATCAAGTACAGGCTTATAACGCCCAGGCCCAAAAATCGCATGGTTGCTATATTTTTGAACGACTTGAGTATTTTAGGCAAGTTAGTGACCAAGGTTTTGGAATTCAAGCCTGAAACTTTGGAAAGTTACGACGATCATACATTTAGTTTGGCTATGCGTTTTCTGCCTGAAATGATAAAGAAAATGTCACGTGACGCAGGTTCGGCCTTCGGGGGACTGGTTAAATTATTTAAACTGGGTGTGCAGTTTTTGCCGGAAGTTTTGCTTACGCTAACCGGTGGAGTGCCTAAGCTTGTGGTAATAGCCGAGTTTACCGGATTTTCCGACCAAGAAGTTTTGGAACAGGTAAAAAAATGCGAGGCAGCAGTTAAGTCGGAGTTTAAGGTTAAAACTCATATAACTGCTTCAGCTGAGGAGTCTGAAAAGTATTGGACTATTAGGCGTGAGTCTTTTAGCCTTTTAAGGCAGCATTCAAGTGGTCTTTCTACAGCTCCCTTTGTAGACGACATTGTAGTGCACCCGCTTGATTTACCGGAATTTTTACCCAGGCTGAATGCAATTTTTAAAAAATATCCTTCGTTAGTTTACACCATAGCTGGCCATGCGGGTGATGCAAATTTTCATATTATTCCGCTCATGGATCTGACTAAAAAGGATCAGCGCGACATAATCCCAAAACTGTCCGAGGAAGTATATAGCCTGGTCGTGGAATATAAAGGCTCTATTACTGCCGAGCATAACGATGGTATAGTTAGGACGCCTTTTTTGCGCCAACAGTTTGGCGAGGAAATGGTGGGATTGTTTGAAAAGGTTAAAAATATTTTTGACCCGAAAAATATTTTTAACCCAGGGAAAAAAGTGGGGGGAAGCTGGGCCTGGGCAATGGAACATATAAAAAGGAATTGAACGTGCTAAATTCAGAATGAAGAATTTAGAATTCAGAATGATAAAAGATAAAGGATATTTGATACATTGAATAGCATTTAAAATTTGTATATAATAAAGTATCTTCAATACATTTATCATTCATCATTTTAGATTTTACATTTAAATGTACTATTTCGCTTACGGCAGTAATATGAGTTTGGAGCATATGCGAAGGGTTTGCGGCTGGCATTGCCAATTTTTGGGGCGAGCACATGTGCCTGGGTTTGACGTGGTTATAGACCAGCGCGGGTATTTAAATATTGTAAAAAAAGAAAATTCAGAATTGCATGGCATTTTGTACAGAATAGACGAAGACGGCCTGGCTATGATGGACGCCTTTGAAGGTTTCCCGAGCGTGTTTGAAAGACAGGAAGTTTTAGCTTACGACGAGCATAAAATAAAATATAAAGCACAAGTGTATTATAAGAGCATGGAAGGCGGCGGCGGGCAAAGTATAAGACAGGAGTATTTTAGGCGGGTTATTGCCGCAGCTTACGAAAACAAGTTGCCGGAAGAATGGGTAGCAAAGTTAGAAAAACTTTTAGAAGGTAAACAAAAAATATAAAACCATTTTTGTATAAACAAAAGTGGTTTTTGTTTTAGCAAAATAAAAAAGCATTCGTCTTGGGAGCGAATGCTGGAGGTGGTCTTGCCCAAGTTGTCACGGCGGTCTATACAGACCCCCGTAAGCGTATGTAGGCGAGAGTTTTTTTGGCTCGTTTGGATTCGACGAGCTGTTGTATATTCTTTATGACATCGGAAAAGTTTGGGGTGCCTGTTACCCCGAAACGCCCGACATCCTCGAAGTTGAATCCGCCAACGTTGGTGGCTGGTCCGGTGGGCTGAGTGATGGAGAGTGTTCCGACGAACACTCGAATCGAGTAGCCTCCGAACAGAGGCTTCATGCACACCAGCACCCGGCGGCCGTTGTGTGCGCTTTTCCACCATACCCCGACTTGTTTAGCCAACTCTTTGCAGAGCGGGACATCTACTGCATCGTCACACTTGATCTTCATGCCCCATTGGGCAAAATCGCGTGCGTCGGCAGGTTCGGGTTGGTCAACGAATTGCTGGCCATAAGCCAGCAAAAAACCGAGCAGCAATCCCATGATTACTTTCATGGAACCCCCTTCCGAATATGTTGGGTGATGATTAAATCACTTAATTTATTTTGACATTTATAGACGCTATTGTCAATTACGCATGAAAGAATTACAATTAAGTTAGGCAAAAAAATAGACGGACTTGAGTTTTTTTAAAAGAGTGCGCTTGGGAGGTTGTATAGTATTTCCTATTTAAATTTTTTTGGCACGATGGATGGCAACATACAAGTAAAGTATAATTTTATGAATTTAAAAAAACTTTTTACTCAGTTATCCTTAACATTTATAGCATTAGTTTTTTTTGCAGGTTTTTTTAATGTTGTACGAGCCCAGGAAAGCATAAAGAGTTTTGATGTTAGTATAAAGGTGTCTAAAGAGGGGGTCGTTAGTTTTCAGGAAAAAATTATATACGACTTTGGTCCTGGACTGAGGCATGGAATTTTTAGGGATATTCCGGTTAAATATAGCCGTAACGGGGGCAGTTATAATCTTAGACTAAATAACATTTCAGTTACGGACCAAAACGGACAGCCGTATGAGTTTTCTGTCTCTACATCGGGCGGAAAAAAGCACATAAAGATTGGTGACCCGGAAGTGACGGTAACAGGCGAGCAGGTATATGTTATAAACTACGAAACAAATAAAGCTATAAACTTTTTAGATGAGCGGGATGAGTTGTACTGGAATGTAACCGGTAATGAATGGCAGGTGCCTATACTCAAGACTTCGGCGACATTTGTTTTGTCCAATGACACAAATGCCGACAGCGTGGAAAAATTTTGTTTTAGCGGAGTGTTGGGTTCACAAAATCATTGCGATGAGGTTTTAATAGAGCCTGGCGGGAGTATGGGCGGACAGATAAAGTTTTCCCACGGTCTTTTGTCAGCTGGCGAA
>JAEUSE010000189.1 GCA_016788805.1 Candidatus Doudnabacteria bacterium | reverse complement strand
ATGGCGTTCATCTTAATCGATCGTAAAAAATTGATTAAGAAAACTGTTTTGACGGAGGACACCATCAAACGGAAAAGTCCCGACTGTCCACCGCCGCGGCCGCGCGAAGTGGCAACTCCGACCCCAACTCCCACACCGACTCCTACACCAACTCCAACACCGGTTTATGGATCTGCCGCCGGTCCGTTTACTCAGGAGCTTTCTTACGACTTGGCGACCGACACCGGGTCGGAAGGTCCGCAAGTCGTGCTGCTCTTGAACGCCATGCGGCGATTACCGGGAGTACTTACTATCACGAATGGCTGTTGGAAACAGCGAGTTGGCCCGAATGTACAAGCAGGGTTGCTGCGATGGCAGTCGTCGCTCACTGCTTATGGTGTGCAAGCAACCGGTCGGGTAGACGCGCCCATGCGTGTTTACTTGAACAAGCTATATGCATCCAGGCCGGATTTGTTCGAGTATTTGGCTTGGCCCTCATGTCAGCCGGCGAAGGCGCCGCAGAGAGGGAGAAAGCCAAAGTAGTGAATCGTTGATTCGTGCGGTGAAAGGGGGCGCCGCATGAATCATTATCAAAAAGGGATGCAGTAGCCGGTGTGCTGTATCCCTTTTTCCGTGGATAGAACATTTTCCGTGCCTATGCTAAGCTATTTGTAGTTACTTAGTTTAAAGAGTACATATATGGAATTAACTGAGGAGCGGTTAATTGAAATATTAGACCACAAGCTTGATGAAAAATTCAAGGAGTTTCCAACCAAAGTAGAGTTCAAGGCTTTGCAGTTTGCAGTAGAAGATATTCAAGAAAAAGTCGATCGGATTGACAAGCGAACAGATGAAGACGTACGGGCCGTTATGAAAGATGTAGAACTTCTAAAGCTAAAACACACGTAGCGGTTTTTGCTATATTCGTTATTTTAAAGTAGGCATCCGTAAAAAGATGTCTATTGTATTATATTTGACGTATGGACTATTTCGAAATTACTAAAAAAGATGAAAACTCGCGGGCGAGAACAGGGGTTATACATACCGCACACGGTGACGTGTTAACGCCGCAGTTTTTGCCTATTGGCACACGCGGCACCGTAAAAACCGTAACCAGTGAAGAGCTCAAGTTTTGGGGTGCGACCATGGTATTGGCTAACACCTACCATTTGTGGCAGCGGCCCGGTGACGGACTTATTTACAAAGCCGGCGGGTTGCACAAGTTTATGAACTGGAAAGGCCCCATTTTTACCGACTCCGGTGGGTTTCAGGTGTATTCATTGGCAAAAATGCGGCAGGTAATGGAGGTGGGCGTCTTGTTTCAGTTTGATATGGACGGAAAGCACGAAGTGCTGAGCCCCGAGAAATCGGTTGATATACAGGCGAACTTAGGTAGTGACGTGTGTTTAATCTTGGATGACTTCCCGGGTTACCCGTTCGAACATGCGCGGTCAGTGGAGTCTATAGCTCTAACCAAGCGCTGGGCGGAGCGCGCTATGGCTGAGTACAAAAAAATAATTACAGATGGTGATCCGGTGAACCCCGGGCAAAAGTTGTGGGGTATAGTGCAGGGCGCGAACTTTGAGGATTTGCGCAAGCAGTCGGCCGAGGACATGGCAGAACTTGGCTTTGAGGGTTTTGCCATTGGCGGTGTGGCAGTAGGGGAGCCGCACGTTGAAATGATGAAAGCTATAGATTTTTCTGTGCCGTACTTACCGGAAAACACGCCCAAACATTTGCTTGGTGTAGGAACCCCGTTTGATATTATTCAAGGTGTAGCCCGGGGGTGTGACACCTTTGACTGTGTTATACCCACACGAGAAGCAAGACACGGGCGTTTGTATGTGAGCAAGCGTTCTGAGACGGGCGCTGAAGGGTATGAGACGGTAGATATGCGTTTAGAAAAACACAAAGAAGACTTTACACCCATAGACTCTACTTGTAACTGTTACGCTTGTTTGAACCATACTCGCGCCTACGTCCGCCACCTTTTCCAAACCGGTGAGCCGTTGGCTGAGCGCTTAGCTACCATGCACAACTTGCGCTTCTACCTAAATTTTATGGAAAAAATTCGTACAGCTATTCAGTACGATTACTTTGACAAAATGCTGGCCGAGTTTAAAGATTATACAAAGTCATAAGTACATGTTTTCAGCTGTCAAAAATTGTCTTTGACAGCTGATAATGGCACGGAGTATACTGAATGCAGCTGTGAAGGCCGTGGCACGCTGGAGCGTAATTGAATAAAGTTGTTCCCCGCCAAATGCGGGGAGAAATAGGGTGGA
>JAEUSE010000188.1:282-2265 GCA_016788805.1 Candidatus Doudnabacteria bacterium | reverse complement strand
GTATCGGCTATGGGATGGATGATTACGTTTCCAAGCCTTTCAAACGGGAAGAGTTGTTGGCGGTAATCGCATCCTTTAGTGATGAGGATGTAAAAGCTGCCCAGTCCACAACTGAAAATTTATAGCATTTTTGTCTTATTCTGTTTCTATATTCTCAATTTACATAACTTTTAGTCTTGCTTCAGACTTGGGGGCCTTATGTCATATTCTGTCGATTTACCCACGCATTATAAGCGTGCTTACGTTAGCCTGATTAAATTTGCCTGCTGTATGGCGGCATTTGCGCTGATTGCTGGCATCCTCTTTCAGGAGTCCACCCGTAAAGTGACTTATGAAGCTGTTGGCGCCGCTCTACATTGGGAGGCGGTCTATCATCTGGCGTTGCTTCATGGCCATTCGTTCATCATTGGCGTGCTGATTCCAGTCGCCATACTGGTTGCGATGCAGTTTTCATTAATGATGGGCGGAGCGATTATTTCTGAAAAATCCCTTAAGTGGGGTGTCCTGCTTTATCAGATCGGCGTTGTCCTGTCTGTGCTGTTAATGCTCTATAAGGGCTACCATTATGTCTTGTCTGTCAGGAAGGTGCTGTCTTCCGGAATGGGGCAACTGGATATCGCGCAAATCCAGCACAGTTTTTTTGGCGGGCAGGAGTTATTGAAACAGGTTGTCTATGGCGTTTCGCACGTTGCAATGAGTGCTGGGATTATTGTTTTGTTGGTAGGTATCTGGCGTTCCCTGCCTTCGAAGAGTAGCCTTCAAAGTAATTAGCAAAATCAATTTAATCTATTTGAAGCGCACTTAAAAATATAAAAGCCCGAAAGCTTTAACTTTCGGGCTTTTGCGTTATAGCGGGTTTAACTAGTCAACGCGCTTTGCGGTGCTGGTCATCATGGTGACCCACTTGCCATCTTCACCGAGCATGGAGGAGGTCATCACTTTGGTGTTCTTATCCTTGAGCTCGACCACGTCTTTGAATTTGGTCATTTTGCCGGGGTTCATCGGGCAGGAACCTTCGGCGTTCAGGGTCAGAATTTTACCGGTTGAATCGACAGTGCCTTCGTACTCCCAAAGTTGGCCTGTCATGGAATCAACCCAGGTTCCGATATATTTTTTCTTTTTCGGGTCGTAGCCAAGCGTCATGTTGCCGGTGAAAGGCTGATCCATCATGGTGCTTTTAACTTCGGAGATGGTCCAGAATTCACCGAGAGGTTTTACGGACTCGGTGCCGGTCATGCGGACGGGCTCTTTTCCGGGTTCCATGTAAGCTTCGGCGTCGGATTTCCACTCACCGACAAATTGCTGGAGCCACTGGTGCTCGGCAGTTGGTTTCGGCATTTCTGGCATCGCTGCGGCAGCGGTTTTTTCTTTTGGCGCTTCATGTGCTGCGGGGGCTTTTTCTGCCGCCAATGCGCCAGCAGTCAAGGTAACGGTAACAGATGCGGCAAGCAGCAGGGCGGAAAAAAGTTTGTGCTTGCGACACGCGGATAATGAGTTCATAGAGGTTTCTCCTTTTCTTGGTGACAAAAATCTTTATTGATGCTTGAGAATAATAAACTTTAAACTTTGTTGACAAAGCCTAGTGTTTACAATTCAAAATATCCTCACAAAACGAATGACCACTTTTGACAACGATCCCATTACAAACAACGAAACCGGCTCTATAAATGGCGTTCCCTGAACAAGCGTCTATGGAATATACGGATAATTACCAGTAGTGTACAATACCTTCAACAAGTTACCAAAAACACGCCCATTTTGCTTGTATTGCAAGGGAATGTATCAACGATTCCTCGGCATTTGTTGCTTTTGTAACAAAGTGGCTAAGGCAGGGTCTGTTACTTTTAGGGTGGTGTAGGCAGGATAATATGAACGCCCATCTTCTCAGGGTCAGAAAACCAGACCACCACGACCGTGTGACATTCATCGAGCTGTTCTTCGACCTTGTTTTCGTGTTTGCCGTTACCCAGCTTTCCCATAGCT
>JAEUSE010000188.1:0-272 GCA_016788805.1 Candidatus Doudnabacteria bacterium | reverse complement strand
CGAGCGGATTTTTCAGACCCTGTTGTTGATGATGTCAGTCTGGTGGGTTTGGATTTATACCTCCTGGGTCACCAATTGGCTCAATCCTGATAAATCACCCGTGAGGCTGCTTTTGCTGGGATTGATGTTGGCAGGGCTTCTGCTTTCCAGTTCCATTCCAGAGGCGTTTTCGACCAAGGGGCATATTTTTGCGATTTCTTATGCACTGATGCAAGTTGGCCGCAGCGCCTTCATGATCGCTGCGACGTTCAGGCAGGATCCGAATTTATGCT
>JAEUSE010000187.1 GCA_016788805.1 Candidatus Doudnabacteria bacterium | reverse complement strand
TTGAATCCGGTCTCTCGGGTCTCTAGTTCCCGGAGCGCCCATAGATTTTTCTTGTACAAGTCGCCCGCTCCTGTGGGTTCGTCAGTGGGCTGCCAGCCAGTTGGACACTTGGCGGGCTGGCCGAACTTGGTGCAATCTTTCATTCCGCTCTTTTCCCACCGTGAGGTTCGCTTGCCCGCCTTCACGGTGGTAATTTGCTGATATTCAGTTCGATCTTTCCCACTACCCGTGCGGTACGAGAATTTGATAAGAAACTGAACGGATTCTTTGTTGTTGCCGCGCACGCTGGCGTACCCGGCAATGTTTGAACCCATCATGACGACAGCTTTTGCACACCCTGCATCTTCCGCGGAACACGGCGTGTTATAGAATGCGACTTTTTCTTGCGCGCCTATGGTGTCGGAGAGAAAGATGGTTACCAGAAGTAATAGTATCGTGTGTCTCAATTAGTCACCTCCGATTTTTTTGAGACTGAGAACACCTGTACCGGTGTTCTATGGTTTTGCCACAAGGACTAGGTCAACGCGCCCGCGTTGATTATCCGGTGGTGCATGTGGTACAGCTGCACATCGCTCGTGCTATAAAGCGATGTAAAATTATGGTCTAAAAGATGTGTGTTGGTCAAATAAGTGCCAGGGGACTAGGCTTGATTTGACTAATTGAACAATAACAAGATGGATTTTTCGCATAACCTGCTTATGTCATTCCGGAAATTTCGAGTCTTCGAGGAATTATTCGGAATCCAGGTTGATTACATATAGGATCCCGGATATTCCGTTCCAAGCTACGGACTTTCCGGATAACAAGTCTAGGGGGTATGCAAAAAGCCGCAGCGTGGGGAGATTAATTCAATCACCCGCTACGCAGCGGCTTTCGTTGTTTGGTCTATGACCTCCTTGGTTACGCGGCCATGTGTGCCGCTGCTTCTATTGGTTAGTGCGTGAAAATAGCTTTGAATCCCCAATAGATCATAAAGCCGGCGAAAATCGCGCCGCCAATTTTAACTGCTGCTTTCATATTTTTCTCCGTGTTGTGCAGGGAGGCTTTTACTCCCTGTCCGAACGAGTTCGAGGTTGATGGTTTTCGGTGACGCAAACGTATACAAGCCTTGCGCCACCAGTTTGTGGGTTTGCTACGGTCGAAGCGCTTCGGTCATCTTGGATGCGCTATCGTAGCGCGACACGGTACCTCATGTACATCAGGCAAGCCAGGGTCAGCCATATCAGTAGCCAAAGCAGACGTCTCATGGTAATTCCTTGGTTGTATGGGCAGGACTACTGTGCTTAGTCCCACGAGGTTGGATGTAAACGGATTGATATATTTTTCCGGCCGAAGCGAAAGATTTCAATCCATTTTGTAGAAGACTCCAGAACCCCAATTGGTTCCGGAGGTTTGCGTCCGGACTGCTGGACACAGCACAGGAAACTGCCCACAAAAGGAGCGGTGAGTTGTAAAAGGACGGCTGAGAAACTTCAACATAGTAATATATTTTGACTGATTAGTCAATATTTTGCTTTTTATTCCCCTCCTAGCCTCCCCTAAGCTAGGGGAGGAAGAAGAGCGGGGACTTCTAAATTTAGGGGAGGGAGGGGTTGGGGAGAAAAATTAGTCTTGGATGTTGACAGTTTTTTAAGTTTCCGTTAAACTAAGCGAAATGGCTTGAAAAGCTTCTTGCCACTAATTTTTTGAGCTCTTAATTGCACTTATTTAAGCAAAAAAGCTCTCTGTAATACTCAGAAACATCCGTTCAAATGGATAAGGCTCCTACTACAGTCAAACCAAAGATTCGCATCAAGATTAAGGCTTACGATAGTAAGCTCATTGATCAGAGCTGCAAGCAAATTGTGGAAACCGCAAAGCGCAGTGGTGCGACTGTAAACGGCCCCGTGCCGCTTCCAACCGACCGCAAGCGCTATACTGTGCTCAAGTCCACCTTTGTGTTTAAAGACGCACGCGAGCAGTTTGAAATGCGAGTCCATAAGCGGTTGATTGATATTCTGGACGCCAACCCAAAGACCATTGACTCTTTAACCAACTTGAACCTCCCAGCCGGAGTAGATGTTGAAATAAAGATGTCCTAACATGTGAGTGCCTTCCCGATGTCGCGTCGGGATAACCGCTCACCTAAATAGCAAAGCGTTTTACGCATGTTGTTTAGGTGGGTGCAAGCCCATCTTTTATTGTATTCAACCACGGATGCACAGATAGCACGGATAACACAGATTTTAATGGCCATACATTAATATTTGTGTCATCTGCGAAATCAG
>JAEUSE010000186.1 GCA_016788805.1 Candidatus Doudnabacteria bacterium | reverse complement strand
GGTACAGTTTACTCCGACTTCTTCCACACCGCCTAAGGGAATGACGCGAAGGGTGGTGCGACTGACCGTATGCTTGCTTGTTGCGAGAGCCGCCGCGGGGGCGCCGCTGGCTGAGCTCATGCGAACGGTGCTGGGTTCGGGGTTTATAAAGTGGTCGGAGGAGACCGGCTTCAACGGGAAGGGTGAGCGCCGGTTGTTGCCCGCGGGGCGGTTGCCGCTCGGGCGAGAGCCGCTCGGCATAGGATTTCGTTTTATCATATGTAAGTTAAGGTTATGACTCGAAAATAAACAAGGTTTACAATCGCATGCGCGGGGAATATTCGCGATGGCGTATTGGAAAGCTTATATATAAATAAGTCTTTTTAAGAGTCTCTAACTGTAAGGAGCGTAGCGCCCAAGTCTGATGTGCCGTCTAAAACATTCGTGTTCCCGGATTTCAGTAGTGGCAACAGGTGCCCCTTACAGCTATATTGAAATAACAGTGAGCTATTTCGTTGTTAAATCGTGCGCAAGATCAAATGTAAATTAGATCTAAAAAAGTACATATGTCCGCGTTGATAGGCTTCTTCAGCCGCACCAAGCAGGCATCTTCCCCGCGTAAAGCGGAGGCACAATTAACAAATCAAACGCAAAAAAAGACTTTCTAAATTTGATTTGCTAACTGGTGTGTTTATTTCACGAGAAAACTAAGGTGCTTATACTATAGCCGACTTGCGCTTATTTGTCAACAATTTTTGGTAGTTTTTGGGCAATATATGGCTTAATAGAGTCACATTAGCGTGTGGGCGAGATAGTGTATTTTGGTGCCGTCGGAGGGACTCGGTTGCTTCCCGCTATATTCCTCATCCGAAGCGGATTCGTCATATCACGCGCAGCAACCCCCGCCACTTATATCGCTCCAAGTAGTCGCAATATATCCCACAGAGTCGGGACTGTTCCTTTTCTCGTCCCTCTAAAACCAAAGAGAGTACCCATATATGGATACTCTCTTTGGTGCCGTCGGAGGGACTCGAACCCTCACGGGATTGCTCCCATACGCACCTGAAGCGCACGTGTATACCAATTCCACCACGACGGCTACATCAAGAATCATGAAGCTTGTATCATGAATCAAGAGTAATTAGAACTTATCAATTATACTTAACCCCGTGTTTTTTGCCAAGCACTGAATGTGTGTTTTAATTCGGCGGGTTGCCGAGGAGGCGACTTAATTCGTTACTCGTAAATCAAAATTCAGCGCTTCGCCTATTTCCAAGTTCGGGCGAACTTGATGTGCCAACTTGTGGAAAGAGCGAGCAGCCAACTCGGGTCGGGGAGGCGTTGCATTTGTATGCCCCGTATTTTGGGGTCTGTAATGTAGTTATAGAGTGATTGGTTTAAATATAGGGCCGCGTGTTGAGTGTTGAGTAATTGGGTGAGCTGTTCGTACAGGGCGGTTCGGGTGGCTTCGTCGGTACTGGTACGGGCTTCGGTAATAAGTTTGTCTATTTGGGGTACGGCGAGTCCGCTTACGTTAAGCCCCGGGTCTTTAGCTTGGCTAGAGTGCCAAAACGCGAATGGGTCTGGGTCGGCGTTCGTTTTTTCGGAAAAAAGTAGCGCGTCAAAATTACGCGGTCTAACGTAATCGTTGATAAATTGTCCGGTATCGGCTTGGATAAGGGTAACCCGTACGCCGAGGTTTTCCCAGGTTGCCTGAATAATCTCCGCCGCTGTGTTAAAAGCCGGAGTGTTGAGAGTCACCAAGGTTACTGCGAGTTCGGTTTTTCCTTTTGCGCGAATACCGCTGAGTGTTTTTTTCCAGCCGGCGGCTGTGAGTTGTTCGTCTGCTTTGGTAATATCCGGTTCCGCGAGTGAACTACTTACAAAGTCGTTTTCTCCAAGAGGGGTACCTCCGAGAGTTGTCGCGTGGTCCGGCCAGGCTGCCTGGGTAATAGTCGCGGAATTAAGTACTCGCAAGAGTGCTTCTCGTACTTGTACGTTGGCAAGAATAGCTGTTTTCGTATTTAGGAATACGGCTTGATACTGGGGGATACTCATACGCGAGTTAGTTTGTAGGTTGCCGGGGGTATTGGGGAAGTCGTCGGATAGTCCTACGCCGACTGCGTTTATTTCTCGGCCGGCAAATGCTCTATTAGCTTCGTCTTGTGTGTCGTAAAAAGTAACCGTTACGCCGTCCAGAAAGGGCGGACGGTAAAAATTGGCAAAGCTATCGAGTAAAATTTTTCGTACTTTTTTGCCGGGTGTATTTTCGACCTGACGAACGGCGTACGGCCCGTTTCCGAGGGGGGTAAGG
>JAEUSE010000185.1 GCA_016788805.1 Candidatus Doudnabacteria bacterium | reverse complement strand
TTGCTGCAAGAGCCAAGCTACCTGCTTCTCAAAATCCTGAACGGAAACCGTTAAATCACGTCGAAGGGCATCTGCCCCGAACGGTAGCGACCCCACATGATGATACATAAGAATAGCAACGGGTAAACCGCCAGCCGGCAAAGGCGCGACAGGGGCATGCACAGCTGACCCACGAAAATTTTTAGAAATCTGAGAGGGCTCAACGGGGGCCAAGCGTACCCCGTGCTCCCGGGCCCGCTCCGCCTTAGCCGCATCTACCGAATGGTTGCCGGCCATGTACCAGTCAGACGAGACCCAAAAACTTACCACAACAATAGCCCCGCCAAGCAACACCAAAACTCCGGCTAAACCCAGCACCCACTGAATATGTACGCGTTCGGCCAGAATTTTCATTTATGCATAATAACTTAAAACGCGAATGACTGTAAACAAAAACCCCCGGAAATATTCCGGGGGTACGCGCGTGTAAATAAACTATTTGGCGTCAGATTTCTCTTCTTCTTTCACTACCCCGGCCACCTTGGTAACATCTTCTACCACGGGCGAAGACAAGTCAGCTTCTGCTTCACGAGGGGGTTGGATTTTTGCCACCATTTCTTCCGCGTCGGATAACATGGTCACACCCTTCGGCAAAGTTATATCCTTTACCACTATTACGTCATCAAACGTCGCCATCCCACTTATGTCCACAGTCAAATTATGCGGTAAGTCTGAAGGCAAGCACTCTACTTCCACTTCAGTTAATGTTTTTACCAATACACCGCCCAAGGCTTTTACGGCAGGCGCTTCACCCACGAACTCTAACTGTACTGTGGTCTGCAGAGTTTCTTTCATGTTAACTTCGTAGAAATCTACATGGATGGCGTGAGACTTTAACACGTGCGCATGTACATCATGTATAAGCACACTCCGCTTACCGACACCTTCAATGTCCAAACTCACAATAGTAGACTCACCGGCTTTGCGGAATACTTTTTCAAATTCGTTTTGCGCTACTTGCAAATGCACATTCGGCACATTATGACCATACAGCTCAGCAGGCACAAAGCCCTGCTTCCGAGCACTCGCTACCGGCTTGCCCAAATCTCTCACCGTAGCTTTAAGTTCAAGCGTTTCCATAAGTTTCTATACAAAATTACAGGTTTATACGAATAATAGCTACTTTACGGCTCATGTATGAATAATGCGAGCATATTCAAACAAATTCGTATTTGTAGAACTAATTATATATAAACAAGCCATATTTTGCAATATTGACATAAAAGCGTCTATTCACTGTAATAAAAATATGGCCGAACCACCGAGGTTCGGCCATACACACAATAATAGCTATCGTTTAAATGCCTTCTTAAAATCACCCTTAAACTTCTGGACGGCCTTGTGGATGGTCAATACGTCGTTTGCGGTAATCGGGTCCAAATCACGCAAACGCTGCGTGTCAGCCAAGGTTAAATCGGTCACCGCCGCGGCCGAAGTAATTTCCGGGCCCATTACGCCTATGGTAAACATAACGCTCCCCTGGCACTTCTGACAGTCGGAATGAATAACCAAACGGGCGTCCGGAGTCCCTTCCACCTGTTCACTGTCTACCACCTTCATAGTTTCCAAGTTGTTTCGAAAACCGCAAATGGGACAGCGGAGAATAAAACCAATAATACCCAGGACTTTTTTTAAATCTAAATTCTTCATAAGGAAACCGGAATTACGAGTCACGAATTTAGTAATACCATGCCTTCGTTCTTAACAGAACTCAGCCGGCACTGCGCAATTCGCCTCTTCGGTAAACTAGCCGAAGAGGCTAGTCCTCAATTCGTAATTCTATTTTACTAGATTTTAACTAAAATCGCAAAGTCCGAGACTGCCAAGAAATATTATGCATTAAGCCCAAGGCGAGCATGGTAACTAGGAGCGAACTGCCTCCATACGAAAGCAAGGGTAACGGAATACCGGTAACCGGAGCAACGCCGATATTCATGGCAATATTTACAGATATCTGGAAAAAGAAAAGGAAGAAGACTCCGTAGCTGAGATATTTGCCCAAGTCGTCTCGCGCGCGTCCCGCGATAACCAATATACGCCACATGAGCAAGGCGTACAAACTCACCACCGCCGTTGAACCCACAAAGCCAATTTCTTCGGCCGCGGTGGCAAAAATAAAATCCGTCTGTCGCTCGGGCAAAAACCGTAACTGACTTTGCAAACCCCGGCCCAAACCCCGGCCGAAAAGTTGACCACTGCCGACCGAAATAAGTGCCTGCCGAACGTTATAGCCCGTGCCCTTCGGGTCCAAATTCGGGTCTAAAAAAGTCTCCAAG
>JAEUSE010000184.1:330-2348 GCA_016788805.1 Candidatus Doudnabacteria bacterium | reverse complement strand
ACCCAAGTGTTTTGAAATAGAAGCACGCCTGAAAACCGAACTCAACATTCCGGTTATGCACGACGACCAACACGGCACTGCCGTGGTAGTACTAGCCGCACTTATAAACGCGCTTACACTTCGGGGCAAAGAAAAAACCAATGTGTGCGTAGTTATTAACGGCGTAGGAGCGGCCGGCACAGCCATTGCCGACCTACTTCTCCTGTACGGGTTCATTAACCTCGTACTCGTAGACAGCAAAGGTATTATTTCCAAAGATCGCACAGACCTCACAGGTGAAAAGTTAGCTTTGGCAGAAAAGACTAATTTACATAACAGTGTGGGTGATTTAGCCGAAGCAGTAAAAGGCGCCAACGTGTTTATAGGCGTAAGCAAAGCCGGACTACTTACCCCAGAAATGGTGCGCACTATGGCCGAACAGCCTATAATTTGCGCGCTCGCGAACCCCACCCCGGAAATAATGCCAGACGCGGCCAAAGCAGCGGGTGCATACATAGTTGCTACCGGTCGTTCGGACTTCCCTAACCAAATAAACAACGTGCTCGCCTTCCCCGGCATATTCCGTGGCGCGCTGGATAACGGCGTTACCCAAATAACCGACGCCATGTTAGTTAAGGCAGCAGAAGCCCTAGCCGGCCTGGTGGATAACCCTACCGTGGACGAAATACTCCCCTCACCCTTCGACCCCCGTGTCGTCCCCGCCGTCGCCAACTCCATTCGGTAAACACAAAAGCACCCCTCCGGGTGCTTTTGTAAATCATGCTATCGTAGACAATCTATAAATTTTTCTTAGCAACCTCTAAAGCTATAAGTGCATAGCATAATCTCCATGTAGCGTTATCTTTTCCCAACTTATTCGGGTTTCTAAACTCGATTGCTTGTTCCCCTATGGCTTCGGCCAATAAAGACTTATATTCCAAAAAGAATGTAACCGGATCAGATTTCCATGTACAGGTTTTCCCATGAACACCTACCAGAGCTCTAAAAGAAGCTAAAACTGGGTAAATAAAACCTGCAGGCGTCTGAAATTCTGAAGTGGCCCCGATAAACGGCAACTTATCCTTTGCCGAAAGAACGCCAGTAAGACGCCCGAACTTTCCACCTCCGGCATTATAGGCCTTTGGCAACTCTAATTTTATTGTGTCCACAAGCTGAAGAATTTTAGGAAGTAGCGTGGTGTACTTTTCCAACCTATCTCTATTTGCAACGTAATGCTTCAGAGCTCTTGCTTTGCCCGAATATGCGATTATGGGATGTTTAGAGTCGGTAAACTGCTCAGCATCGAAACATACTAAGTAAGATAAGATTTCCTTAATATCAATGTCTTTCTTCGCGTCACTTTCGTCAAGCAGCTCTAGCTCTTTGTATGCAATACGATCGGAATAAGCCTCGCTTTTCAAGACATCTTTGATGACTTCAAAGTGATTTCTCAACTCTTCTAAACTTTGATCCTTTACTTGCGCGGAACGGTTACGTGCTTCAACGATATCTACTACCTCATCCAAATCTGAAAAACCTTCTAATAAATCAATCCTTAAAAACGCGCCTTTCAAATTTTCTCCAGAATTTTCACTGTTAGCGAGTTCGGAACGCACAACCTTATAAGTGTGCCCTCCATCCAAAAGTCCGTGTATGCTTGGATCACTCATCTCCAAGGTTAACTTAGCAGTGTCAGTATCAAATTTTACAGAGTTAGCAATTAAGGTTAGGCCTCGGTTTTTGAAGACAAACGCTTCTGGTTGTGCGACTAACGATTCCCTGATCTTCTTCGCGACTCCAGAAGTTTCAGTAGCCTCCCTGGGGTTGATATCCAACCAATTTTCGAACTCGACAGGCAAATCATGGACGTTAATTATTGCAGCATACATGCTTTTAGCTTTTCCTGCCGGAGAAGCAAAAATCTTTTTATAGGATGTTACGTTACGTATCGTGACAAACTCACTCATATGTTTGAAGTTAATATTAGAATTACGCAACAAAAAAAGTGCGCCATACGCACCTTAACATACTACAAACCC
>JAEUSE010000184.1:0-320 GCA_016788805.1 Candidatus Doudnabacteria bacterium | reverse complement strand
GGAATGCAAGCTGTCTTGGCACCCTTGGTTGGCTAAAATATAACCGAACCTACGATACAGCAAAGGTAGCTACTATGTTCGCATCTTTGCTTGTAACGGCTGACGCATATGGCTATCAGCTAGTGAATGTACTATAGCAAATTTTTACCTACCACCAAAACACCTTGATTTTGTTCACGAAACGCCAAACTAGCTAAAGTTATACACAATGGAAAGCTCTGGAAATCCCAAAGGGAGTCTTTGACATACGTAGGGGCGACTATTCTAGTTCATCAATCTTTTTCCAGGTGTGTATTAGTTCTTTGGTCGTTGTATCAAAC
>JAEUSE010000183.1 GCA_016788805.1 Candidatus Doudnabacteria bacterium | reverse complement strand
CGCCATAAGCAGCGCCGGCCGGTGAGCCAAGCTCCTGGCTATGGCAATGCGCTGCCGTTCACCGCCCGACATTTCATGAGGGACATTCTCCCGTTTATGCAATAAACCAACCAACTCCAATATTTTAGGTACTTCTTTTTCAATTCTATCACGCCTATGTCCGCTCACTTCCATTGCAAAGGCAACGTTTTCGTACGCGGTTCGCTTGGGAAGTAACTTAATATCCTGAAACACCATACCAATCTTGCGACGCAGGTATGGCAGGTCCTTTTTTTTAACCTGCGCGATGTCGATATCGTCAATCAGCACCCGGCCCTCGTCTGCCCGCTCTTCGCCGGTCACTAATTTAAGCAAAGTCGACTTCCCCGCTCCGGATAGTCCTACAATCGAAACAAACTCTCCGTGATTAATCTCTAAATTAATCTTCGAAAGAGCTTTCGTATTGCCGTAATATTTAATTACTTCTTCAAAACGAATCATGCCTAATTAGTATATCAGAATTTGCCCAATACTTGTAGGAGAGATACAATTGTCGCCGCAATAAAGCCGGGATATACACAATAATAGCCCAATTTTTTAGCCACCGCCTCCGACGGATAGAATAATACATACACAACACAGGTGAGCGTCAAGCTCAAAAATATTTGCATTTCCGTATAGCCCACAGCGGCAAAAAACCCGCATGTGATTAACCCTGCCGCACACAGGAGTGCGGGGCGTATCCCCAACACGATAACAATTGTCCGCACGCCGACCCGAGCATCCGCCGTGTAGTCTAAAACCCCGGCCAGCACATGAAAACCCGAAACCGCCACAACTAAACTCCAAAATTTTACCCACGGCAAACCACCAAGACTACCGGACAACGACCAACCGAGTAAAAAGGGTAAACCAAAATACAGCAACCCGTTCACCAACGAATCTAAGGGTGGCCGTTCCTTAAACCTAAACGGTGGAGCCGAGTACGCTATACCTACAAAAACCCAGAGTACCAACAACGCAAAACTTAACCGCCCCAAACCTACGTACAATATCGGTAAAGAAATACACAAAACCGCACCGGTTACGCTCGGGACAATCAACGTCAGGAGCTGGCCGGGCCTCAAACCGGCAAACATGCCGGCCATGTGTTTCCTCGGGTTTATTGCGTCGGTTGCAGTATCGAAATAGTCGTTAACCGCGTACAACACAAAATTAAACGGCCACAACAAAAAACAAATAACCAACCAAAAAGTGAGGTCGGCGGAGCGAGCAGATAGGACATTCCCGCCCAAAAAAGGCAGCAGCACGGCCGGCCATAGCAACGGCCGGCTGCTTTGCAGGAGAAATATTAATCGCTGCCTAATCCCCAACTGCATGACCGGTATTTAGCTCTAAGTGCCGCTCAATAAATTCGTCTAAATGACCGTCTAAAACACTTTCCGGATCGCTGACCTCGTACCCGGTTCGATGATCTTTGACCATTTTGTACGGATGCAACACATAACTCCGAATTTGGTTCCCCCACTCAGCCGACTTAAATTCGCCGCGCAACTGCTTTTTCTCAGCCTCTAACTTTTCTTCTTCAACCTTTTGCACACGGGCGGCCAAAATTTTGAGGGCAAGCTCCTTGTTTTGATGCTGACTACGCTCATTTTGAATGCTGACCCGTATACCGGTAGGAATATGCGTAATACGAATGGCGCTATAGGTTGTGTTCACGCTTTGTCCACCGTGCCCAGAAGCGGTATTGGCTTCAATTTTCAAATCTTTTGGGTCTAAACCAACGCTCTCCGACTCTTCCAATAACGGCAGCACTTCCACCAAAGCAAAGCTCGTTTCCCGGGTATGGGTCGGGTTAAACGGGCTTAGTCGCACCAACCGATGAACGCCGCTCTCACACTTCATGTATCCGTATGCGTACATACCGCGCACTTCGAACAGCACCGACTTAATACCCGCTTCCCCGCCTCGACTTGTTTCAACTATATCCACCGTAAAACCCCGCTCAGCACAGTATCGTACATACATGCGTAACAACATTTCCGCCCAATCCTGTGCGTCGGTCCCTCCCGCCCCCGCGTGGATAGCAACCACAGCCGCATGGTCGTCATAGCGCTTAGAGAGTAATGTAATAATGCGCTGGGCGTGAAAAGCGGCTTGCAAGCTCGCGACCTCTCGCTCCAAGTACACCATAGTCTCGTCCGACTCGTCGGTATTTTGCGCAATCAATTGTCGAGTTTCTAAAAGCTTCGCGTTAAACCCTGTCCAAAAAACGACATACTCCTGTAATCGAGTGTAACGCTGAGAGTCCCGCTGGGCGGCCTGTTGGTCGTCCCAAAAATCGGACGCCTGCATAACTGCTTCAAGACGGCGTAGCTCTTGTTG
>JAEUSE010000182.1 GCA_016788805.1 Candidatus Doudnabacteria bacterium | reverse complement strand
AGCAGCTGCTCGCGAATATCGTTAAGGTTCATAGGAAAATGAGGTTATAATATATAACTTGACACTGGATGGGCATCTTGGGGAAGATGCTCATCAAACTATGCTCAGTATAATCCGAACGTGATATAATATCCATACTTTTGCAGTTATACTCCATACATGGCCGAATATTATAAAAGCTATAAGCCACGCACTTTTGACCCCCAGGCAAAAGAGGCGTTTAAGGTGTCTCGGAGCAAAATCGACTTTTTTGTAGATTGCCCGCGGTGTTTTTACATGGAGGCCAGGCACGGCGTTAAGCGGCCCAGCATGCCGAGTTTTACTTTGAACATTGCCGTGGACGCACTGCTTAAAAAAGAGTTCGATGTGCACCGTGTAAAAGGCAGCGCCCACCCGCTCATGCAAAAGTACGGTTTAGACCTGGTGCCGTTTAAGCATGTGCAAATGGACGAGTGGCGGGAGAACTTTGTGGGTGTGCGGGCTCTCCAACAACCCACCAACTTGTTAGTCTTTGGTGCGGTAGATGATATTTGGGTAAACAAAAAAGGCGAACTACATGTCGTGGATTATAAAGCAACGAGCAAAGACACGGCAGTAACGGAGTTAGAAAACACCAAGTGGCATGACCAATACCGCCGGCAAATGGAAGTCTACCAGTGGTTGCTGCGCCAAAACGGTTTTATGGTGTCCAATACCGGTTATTTTGTATATGTAAACGGCCGAAAAGATGTGGCCGCTTTTGATGCCAAACTTGAGTTTGAGGTAAACCTTATTCCCTATACCGGAAGTGACGCCTGGGTGGAGCAGACTCTTGTACGTATGAAAGCTTGTTTAGTGGGGGAGCTGCCAAGTGTGAGTGAAGCCTGTGAGTTCTGTGTGTACCGGAAGTCGGCCCAGGGCTTTGAGAGTGTTGAGTATAAAACCCATGTACCCGTGCAAGTGACCAAAATGAGCAAAAAGACCCCAAGGGCTCCTTTGGGCCAACCCTTGTTTTAATAGGAATCTTGCGTGTCATCGCCCTAAAACTTTGCCATTTTAGTTAAAAAAACCTATACTAAAGTATAGGTTTTATCTTTAAAATAGACACATATGCGAAGAATAATAGCCAGTGTTTTGGGTCTTATGGGGGTGGGCCTTATGCTTATGCCTTCCGCGAGTTTGGCCGCGGAGTTCGTAAAACCGGCAGACGACTCGGGTAACGTAGTGCTCAGCACGACCGAGACGCACAAGAACTTGTACACCGCGGGTGGCAACGTAACCATTAACAGCGAAACCAAAGGCGACCTGTATGTGGGCGGTGGGGTTATTACCGTGGACGGCGCAATAGAACAAGACGCAGTAGTCGCCGGCGGTACCGTATTTATAAACAGTAAAATTGGCGGAGACGTTCGCGTAGCCGGCGGTACGGTAACTATTAACGCAGACATTGCCGGTGACGTGGTAGCGGCCGGCGGTACGCTCATTTTAAGCGAACGAGCTAAAATCGGCGGTGACTTGGTAATTGCCGGCGGTACCGTTACCGTAAGTGCTCCGGTGGCGGGGACGGTATGGGCCACGGGTGGTCAAATTACCCTAGATAGTGCGGTCAACGGAGCGGTAACCGTTAAAGCCGCTCGTATGGTTACCTTCGGGCCAAAAGCAAACGTTATGGGTTCTGTGTCTGTAACCAGTGAGCAAGAACCGTTGGTGCGGGACGGCGCAAAAGTGGGCAACATTAATTACACCAAGTCGTTGGAACGCACCACCGCCGGGCAGGTAGCCCGCGTGTTGGTGGTGGGGAGTTTAGTGTGGGTGTTGGCTTCCATTCTGACTGCCTTGGTGTTTGCATGGTTTGCTCCTCGCAGAGTGGAGCACTTTGTGGCCGCGGTACAGCACAAGTTTTGGGTTAACGCGGCTATTGGATTGGCCGCCCTGGTAGTGACGCCCATTGTGATTATTGGGTTATTCTTCTTGTTGGTTGGTTACCAGTTAGCTTTGTTACTGCTGGTGAGTTACATTTTTGCTTTGAGCGTAGCCTGGGTTTTGGCAATTTTGTGGACCGGGGCTCAGGTATACCGGTTGGCGCGTAAGCAGACCGCGGTCTCTATGGGATGGCAGGTTGCGGTGGTGGGTGGTTTGGTGTTTACGCTCGTTCGGTTTATTCCGGTGGCAGGCGCACTCGCATGCTTCGTTATTCTCATGGCGAGCTTTGGTGGGTTGCTGGTCCAGGCCAAGCACAACTTAGTTGAGCGACACGGAGACGAGAAATAATTAAATAAACCGCAGATGCACTGATATCACAGATTACACAGATTGATTTTTAATTCTATCTGCGTAATAGGTGTAATCTGCGCATCTGCGGTATGACGTATATATGGGTATTCTAGACAAACTGAAAGATGTAAATGAAATGCGCAAGCAGGCCAAGCAAATTGAGTTG
>JAEUSE010000181.1 GCA_016788805.1 Candidatus Doudnabacteria bacterium | reverse complement strand
ATTGCCTTGTACCGCCCGGGTCCGCTGCAGTTTATCCCCGACTTCATTGCGCGCAAACACAACCCCAACCTCATTTCCTACCTCGACCCCGCATTGGAAAAAATACTCGCCCGAAGTTACGGCATCTTGGTGTACCAAGATGACTTGCTGCAAATGGCGCATGACCTGGCCGGCTACACCTGGGAAGAGTTAGATAAATTCCGCAAAGCCGTAGGCAAAAAGATTCCCGAAGAGATGGCCAAGCAACGAACCAAGTTCATAGAGGGTTGTATGAAAGTGCAGGGGTGGACCAGGGAAAAAGGCGAACAAGTGTGGAGCTGGATTGAACCCTTTGCCGCCTACGGTTTTAACAAAGGACATTCTGCTAGTTATAGCGTAGTCGCCTACCAGACTGCCTATATGAAGGCAAACTATACAGTAGAATTTATGGCCGCCCTCATGACTGCGGAAAGCGGCGACGAAACCAAAATTTACGCGGCCGTAGAAGAATGCAAAGCCTTGGGCATTGCGGTGTTGCCGCCCGATGTAAACGAAAGCATGGACGACTTTACAGTGGTGAATGACAACACTATACGATTTGGTCTAGGAGCTATTAAAAACTTAGGCAGCGATGTGATTGAGGCTATAAAAAAAGCCAGAGACAAGAGACAAGAGACAAGAGACAAGAACGAAGTAGCGTTTCCGGCGCTCGACGACTTTGTAAACGCGTGCTACGTCAAAAACTTTAACAAACGCTCTTGGGAAGCGTTGGTAAAAAGCGGCGCACTCGACCGCTATGAAGAACGCGGAAAACTCATAGCCAACACGGAGTACGTTTTGGACTACATGCGCGGGAAAGCAAAGCATGACCTAGAGGCGCCCAACTCTTTGTTCGGCAACACCTTACCCTTAGGCAAGTTAAAACTCAGAGATGCCTCCCCCGCCTCCCCGGAAGAAACACTCATATGGGAAAAAGAGCATTTGGGTATGTACGTATCGAGCCACCCCTTAGAACAGTACAAAACCGTACTCAAAGCTGTTGCACCCATACGCGAACTCACTGAAGAGCTAGATGGCCAAAGTGTTACCGTGGGCGGCCTAGTCGCCAAACTCAAACGGACCATGACTAAAAAGAATGAGCCCATGGCCTTCTTTACCCTGGAGGACCTCACCGGCCACTTGGAGGTATTAGTTTTTCCCAAACTCATGCCTCAGGTAGTACACCTCATGGCCGTAGATAAAGTACTTCAAGTAACAGGCAAACTCAACGAACGGGACGGCGAACTCACCATAATTGCCGATTCCGTAACTGAACTTCCCAACGACGACACCTATCACCTAGCCTTAGGTGAGATAGAAAAGGACAAGCAGGTGGTTATTCGCCTGAAGCAAATGGCCGGCGACCAATCACTCCACAAAATTAAGGAAATTCTCGAGGCCCGACCGGGTAATGCGCCCGTATTCCTCACTTTTGGGTCGGGCAACGCTGTGCAAACCATAAAAACCAAAACCATGGTACGCATTTCGGAAGAGCTATTCCTTGAGCTTAAAAAAATTCCCGAAGTCGCCCAAGTAACCGGAGCATGACGCAGTGGAAAGTGAACAGTAAAAAGTGTACAGAAAGTCAGAAAAAATCGACTCCCGAACATGCAGCGGGGGTCGATTTTACTTTTATTTGACAAAAGCAATTCATCCGTCGTACACTGTGCGCAGATAGTCTGGCGACAACTACAAAAAACCTGCGTTAACCCCGCCCGAACCACCTGACCGCAGGCGGTCCGAGTGACCGCCCTGTTAATGCTTAACCGGATCCTACCGACCACAATTCCCTGTGGTCACAAAGTTCTTTCAAGCACCCCAGTAGTTGTCGCCGAATTTGAAAATTTTCACGAGGAAACATAACGCAAATTTTGCGAATTTTTGTTTCCTCAAATATCCGTTTCGTGGTTCGAGCGCGACCGTTCGCCGCTCACCACAACAAGTTCATGGTAGCTGGGAGCTAGTAACACCTCCCGACGGCTTTGCTGGGACGCAACCCGGCTACCATGAACCATCTCCGCGATAGGCTCACCCTCATCGCACAGGACTACGGAGGAGCTGCCCGCACTGCTCCGTAGTCCCGCTCCAGGACTTGGTTGAGCGCACATTCGCGCTCCCAGCCATATCGCAGTGGCTGAAGCAGGGCGGCACCCCTCCTTCGTCAGCTTTGCTGGGAGCCCAAGCCAGCCACTGTGATACATCTCAATCTCGGTCATCGGTGAGTGAGGCACCGAAGACCGCTGTTGCCAACGCGAGCCACGTCAGCCAAAGGCTCTTTCGCATCGAGCCCTCCTAGGCTCGCGTTGGCAACTTTCCAAGTTCGCAATTTTTGTAAGGGATTTCTTTTGCCCCGCGCAATGCGCCACTCACTGTGGCACAACATACTGCATTGCGCGGCTGAGGCGCTCAAAAACCGGACTCTC
>JAEUSE010000180.1 GCA_016788805.1 Candidatus Doudnabacteria bacterium | reverse complement strand
AACTCCTCTGCCTTCGTCGGCGCAGAGGAGTTTAAGTATTCGTGTACTGTCTCATAGTGTGAACTATTTATGTCTCTCTAGAGTTAAGGGCCGAACACGGCCTAATATTCACCGCTGGTCGAGACTAGTACAGGGCTTTGTACTGTGTAACCATCAATTAATATTCCTTTCTGCCTCTATCGTACACCCGGCTCACACAGCCGTCGAGTGGATAACTAAAGCTTTGGCGATATACAGGCCAAGAAAAATTTAACTTCGCATAGCCCTGACAAACTGCAGCAATACCACAAAAACTGCCCTTACGGGCAGTTTTTGCTTGTCTCTTGTGAACTTATTACCTGTTACTACTAGTAGTCCCGCAGGCGATAAATTTCCGGGTGTTCCTTAATCCGCTCTAAGGCCTTGGCCTCAATTTGCCGGATACGCTCACGGGTAACTCCAAACTCTTCGCCCACTTCTTCCAATGTATGGGTAACCCCATCTTCCAAACCGAACCGCATTTTGAGTATTTTCTGCTCTCTGGGTTCCAGGTCCCGAAGAATATTTTGAACATACTCTTTCAGTAACTGTCGGCCGGCAGCGTCACTCGGTTTAGTGGTGTCCTCATCTACAATAAAATCGCCCAAAGTGGAGTCTTCGCTGTCATCGTCCCCCACCGAAGCGTCAATGGAAACTGTTTCCTGAGAAATCTTTTTAAGGTGGTAGACTTTCTCTACCTCTATGCCCATTTCTGCCGCTATTTCTTCGGGTAATGGCTCACGACCCAAGTCCTGCACCAACTGCCGCTCGGCTTGTGCATACTTGTTTAAGGTTTCCACCATGTGCACCGGAATGCGAATGGTGCGAGATTGGTCGGCTAAGGCGCGAGTAATGGCCTGGCGAATCCACCAGGTGGCGTAGGTAGAAAACTTGTAACCTTTGCGCCAGTCAAATTTTTCAACCGCGCGAAACAAACCAAGGTTACCTTCTTGAATGAGGTCCAATAAACCAAGGTTGCGGCCCATATACTTTTTGGCGATGGACACCACCAACCGCAGGTTGGCTTCGGTCAAACGCTTCCGAGCGGCTTCGTCTCCTTTGGTTACGCGCTTGGCTAAGTCAATTTCTTCTTCTCCGTTTAGCAGGGGTACTTTCCCAATTTCACGAAGATACATTTGAATAGAGTCGTCGTAAATATCGCTCAAATCAAACGCTTCGGGCACTTCTTCCTTGCGCTTACCGGATGTTTTCGTATCACTCGGCTCCGGCGCTTTGTTCTGCTGCCAAACACTAGCGATTTCCTGATCGACAATTTCAACCCCACGCTGGTCAAGCGCGTCCATAACCAACTCTAAAGACACAATGTCGTCTTCAAACTGGGGAAGCGCGTGCAAAACCTCCGCCTCGGTCACAAATCCCCGAGACGCACCTTTGTCCAAAATATCCGCCAAGGCTCGCTTCACCACGGGCGACTCAATTTCTGTAGTCACCTCAACGCTTTTATTCTTACGCGCGCGAGTCGGCTTGGCGACACTACCTTTTCTCGCCGACTTCGGCTTACCCTTCGGTTTGCGGACGGGCTTTACTTTCTTCTTAAGCGGCTTCGCTTTGGCCGATTTGCGGACGGGCTTTACTTTCTTCTTCTCTTTCTTCTTTACCATGTATGTAAATCTATCTTTGTCTGAAACAAACAAAGCTTTGTAATTAATAAAACAGATCCCTCGACTCGCAAAGCCTCACTCGAGATAACAGGAGGGAGGGGGTTGCGCGCATATTACTCACTAAATCTACTTTGGGATTTTAGTATTTAGAGGTCTTGTATTTTTCTTTCTAACTCAAGTCGTGTTGCTGAAAAATGGGCAAATTGCCGCTGCAGCTCACGCAAGGCGTCCACATTACCGCTCCGCTCTGCTTGACGCATGAGGGGGGTTATATTTTGGAGCGCGGTCTTGAGACTCAAGAGACGGAAAGTATAAAAAGTTTTTTGTAAATTTGTAAAAGAATTTACCTTTTCTCCGTCATTTTGACTTTGTGATTCTACCACAAACTCCGCCTCACGCGCAAGGCTTTGTAGCCGATCGGGGACAGGCTGCGCCTCCATTAAATAACCGGCCAATTCCCGAGCATGAGGGTGGGTAAAGTCTTCAATTTTACCTTCCCCCACAAACAACTCTTTAAACTCTTTCACCGAGAGGGCACCAAGAATGGTCTTTTCCATGGTTGGCACTTGTTCTAACCCCCCCTCGACTCCTTCTGCTGCCCGGGAGACGCCGGTAGACGCTATTGGCGCGCCAATTCCTTGCACGATAGTTCGCACTGTTGACCCCTCTAAACCAAACTCTTCTTCCAATTTTTTGATTTGCTCTTGCTTCTCTTGCACTTCAATCGCCTTCGTGGCCAACTCACGCTGAGCCTTCGTATTCGCCTCCTTCAATTCGGAAACTTGGAAATGATCCGTCGCTTCCGCTGACACCG
>JAEUSE010000017.1 GCA_016788805.1 Candidatus Doudnabacteria bacterium | reverse complement strand
TGTTAATGAAAGGATGAGTTAAATACTTCTACTAATTGAGGTAGCTCGGTAAAACCGTCGCTTGCGGTTATGTGTCCTGCGTCCTGCAGTACAACTATTTCTGAGCCAAGCTCCGTAAATTTTTGCACGTTTTGTTCATACGCGCCATAGTTGTCGTTAGCGGAAATGAGCAACACGGACTTGGGCAGTACCGCCCGCACTTTTTCCAAATTAATTGGTGTAGTAAGCCATGGTTTGGCTATTTCTTCTACTTCCGGGCTTTCTAAGTTTTCGAGCCCAAACCAACCCGCCACAAACACCGCGCCGCCGACTTTTGTGTGTACCGTTTCCAAGTACCGCAAAATAGTTTGGCAGCCAATGCTATGCCCTACAAAATAAGTATCGGAGTCCGGCTCTCCCACTACCTGTCGCAAATAATCCACCCACGCGTCTATATTCGGTCGCAAGGTGTCCGGCATTTCCGGCGCTACGGCCCGAAAGCCTTTTTGTTCAAACGCCTGCTTAGCCCAAGCTATCCAATCACCGGTCGGACTTCCCGCCCACCCATGCACTATAAAAATTCTTTTCATGCTTATCGAAACAGCAAACCAAAATTCAAAAAATACTTACTTTTTTAACACCCGCATGGAGTACATACTGGTAATGACACATGCGGCAAATAGTATAATGGCGCAGGCGAGCAACAGCTGCCGAAGTCTGACCAACGGTTCTAGCACCTCGGACTTATTCACCTTCACCCCAATCCCCCAATCCACTTCAGGAATGTATCGAGTTGCGGCAATAACCGCGCTACCGCGGTAGTCGACGGTTGTGTCCCATACACCCTCATGGCCTCGCAACGCGTGGGTCAGCGGGGCGTCCACAGCGCCCTGAGGCAAGGCGCTCTCAAGCGCGGCTCGAGGGTTAGTATCAAACCTACCGGGCACTATAATTAACGCATCCCCATTCGGAGCGTGCGTGGCCATACCCCACTCACCACTCAAACCCAGACCGATGTGGTCACGAAATATTTTATACAAATCTTTGGCGTTCCGCTCCGCAACCAACACCCCTAACGTTCTGTTATCTAACACCAAAGGTCCGGCAAGATTTGCATACACCTCCCCGGCATAATCTTTAGAAAGGTAATGAACAACATTCTTTTCTTTAGCATCAATAAAATAACTTTGCGCGCTCACATCTTGACCTATAGAATCTTTTCGCGTTGAAGCCAGCACTACACCGTTCGTCCCAACCACCGATACATGCGCGTACGAACCTGCATATTGCATGTCTTGGAGTACACGGTTAAACTGGATCAGATTTTCTTGCGTTTTTGAGTCAATATACCCTTGGACGGTAAGCCGAAACTGACGCCGGCTGGTGAGCAGGTCAAGCTCCCGCTCGTAGTCGTCAACTATTTCTTCTACGCGAGCTTTTTGGATACTCGCGAGCGAATCTACCCTGTCTTTATACCGGGTTAACGCTTCGCTATAAACCGCTTTATAAATACCCACACCGACTATGGCCAAGGGCAATCCAAAAATAATTAGGTGAAAAATTATTAATTTGAGTAACTTCATGATGTGCGACTCGACAACTTAATAATAAGTCGGTACAGCAAAAAAATGGCACCACAAAGCGACACGGCCGCGGCAAAATCTATCCCCACATAGACATATTGCCAAATTTCTTTCCCCCCGCCGCCGGCAGTCGCACTGATAATCGCCTTTAAACCCTTTAACAATACTGTTGCTAGAAAAGCATATCCAACATAGACGAGGCTCCCTTTGGTGCGCCAGATAATATCAAACGCGATAACTGCCGCCAAGGCCAACACAACCAGCTGCAATATCGGCACGTATTCAAATAGTAGCTTATAAGGCATAGGGAAATAATTATTCAATAAATCTCTGCAAATCTTCGCCCACAACCGATCGATATCGTATAGTCGCAACACGAGTGTATTGCACATAGAGTATAAGCACGCTCATGGCAACAATAGCAAAAGAAGTCTGTAGCGCCGCTGGCGGAGGCTCGCTTATCAAGCCCATCTGTCCGGCAACCACGCTTGATGCGTTGGACGCGTGTACCACAAACGTGTCTGATGCAATAGCCACTTCTTTCCGACTCGGGACCGTTACAAGCAACGTGTACAACCCCGGCTCAATGGCAGCGGGCAGGGTGAGCAGCTTTGCCACGGAGAGTTGCCCGCGCACGGCACGGGTTTCTGAAACGGCCAACACCCGTTTATTTTGTTCGTTTTCTACGTAGTACTGCAGCGGGACGTCCACCAATTCATTAGGACTACCAAAGTTAATCAAATCGACTACTGCATCTATAGTACCACCTTTTTGCACCGTTTGGGTACGAGGGTTTATTTTCACAAAAATATCAAACAGTACATCCAAACCTTCACGATCTTCCATCAACCGAAGCTTCGAGCCGGAGTCCGCATAGGTACGCTCCGGTACGGGTTCAATGTCCAATAAAAATTCCACCGCAGTAGTCGCGACATTCGCGCCCTCCTCGTCTTGTACGGTCACTAGAAGCGTATACAAGCCACCGCTAATAAACTCCGGTGCCTGCCAGGAAAAGTTGCCATCGTTGTCGGTGTTTGCGGAACCACGAATAATGACATCGGCTCGAACGGTAAAAATGACTTGGGCATTTTTTAAATCTGTCTTACCGACGAACTTTGGCCGATTCGTGGTAAAAACCGGTACAGTACGACTACCGCCCGCAACGTCACTGAAGGTCATATATCTCTCTACTTCCTGCGCTCGTGGAACGAGTAAAACGTGGGGCTTAAACGGGACACGAGGATCGGGTAACCGGCCAAGCGCTGAGCCGGCAACCGGCCCGGCGCCACCCCCGACCGCTGCTGTCTCAATACTCGTGTATTCACTCAAACCACTCGCTGAGGTACAACTCGTGTCTGCAGGGAAATCAATAGCCCCGTCAAAGTCGTTATCCAATCCGTCACTGCACTGGTAGGGGGGCTGAATTTCTAAACGCACGTTTGTGGATACCGCCTTGGCTGTACCACCGAACCAAAGCAACGTCGCTACAGCAAGGCTGGCAGAGCAACACAACACCGCCCGAAACGTATAAGGGATAGTAGTCATTAATTTGCCACTATTGTTAGAGTAAGATTGATGGAATATGCTCCTAAACTTTGTTCAGCCGGTAGCGCCTGAGACGCGGGAATGTCAATAATTTCCCAATAACAGTCTACACCCGCGGAACCGGATGCAGAAGCCAGGCCGATACTTGACACCCCGCCTTCGCTAAATGCTGCCAACGACCCCAAAGACACGCCGGTGTTACTACAGCCCGCTTGGGGGGTCAGGGTAGCCACGGACGGGTCTACGGTAAGCTGACCGGCGAGAACATCAGCATCACCTGAGTCGCCACACCCCGCACTTGTACCCCCACTATCATTATAATCATAACTTCCGCCCGGCCCCGTCCAATTAGCGGTTTCACCACCCGTCGCTGCCATACTTAACGACCACGGAGCAGTAACCGTACCATTGGTCACTCTCACTTTTTCGGCCGAAGTTCCTAGGGTTCCTGTGGCCGTCTGACATGAAAAGGAAAAAGAGCTGTTGGCCATATCTACTGCCGGACTTGCAACGGTAACACCGCTGCCGTCTACTATATCTACGGCCAGGACTCCATTGGTAGGAGGTTCAACCCACCCGATGCTGGCAAACACAAAGTCTACATCCCCTACCGCACTGGTGGTGTTGGTACTGGCTGTAGTGCGAATGCGGATGTTAACCTGATTGTTGGTTGTGTCCAGGTAATCATCGGCGCTCGCAGTAAAATACCCGTTGGTAATTACATCCTCGTAGGTGTAAGTCACCGCCGCGTTGGTGGTCCCAAAAGCGGTCCAGCCGCCGGAGATGGTGGCGTTGCCTCCGGAGGAGTCGCGAAACTGCGCCTGAGTCGTTACCGTGGTAGAGTTCGATCGCCACCGGACCGCGTAGACCAGCATAACCGGCGTGGCATTACTCGGCACCGTAATAGGAACGCTCTCATTCACAGAAAAAGCGGCTTCACCGGTCGTACCATCGCTGTCGTTGTCGTTGCCGTAAAAAGTATGACTAAAGTTGGTGGACTCTAGCTCGGTGGTAGGTTGCCACGTAGACGGGCTTGCGAGTGTACTGTCGAGGTCGCGAGTATTGGTACAGTTGGTAGCCGTACCGGTGCCAAAAGAAATTTCACACAGGCTGCTGTCGGTGTTGGTGGACCCGAGTATGATGTACTGGTAATCGAGACGTATACCTACCGTACTGTTACCCGAACCAAACCAACCCACCCGAACTTCGCCGTTAGAAATATAGTCGCTAATGGTCACGTTGTTCTTGGCCAGCTGCCTGACCGCATCGGTGGCCGAACAGGTAATAGCACTGGTTAAGTTCTCCCAACTGCTAGAGTTAAAGTTGTAAATTTTTGGAGTAACGCTAATACCGGTAGTGGAGCAGCTTTGCTCCGCTACCACCACAATGGTGTTCATGCCGGTATAGGTACGAATGTTTTTGTACGACAGGTAGAAGTCGGAAATACTGCCCGCGGTTCCCGGTACGGTAAGATAGGTATTGTCCGAACCGGACTGGCCGGTGAGTGTGGCGTTGGTAGTGTTAATATAGCTGGTAGTCACACTGCCGCCGGTGACTTGCGTAAAATCCGCGGCGTGGTAGACCGGGTCAATAACTACATTAATCTGCACAAAGTCGAGGGTGTGCGTACCGGAAATGGCAGATGTCGAATATGCCCTCAGGAGTATGCGCTTGTTAGCGTCGGTGGTAATAAAGTTAGAGAGCGGAGTAGAAACAGTCGTATTGCTGGTAGTACCGGTTGTCCAATAGCCGTCATAGATGTGCCAGGTATAGTTGGTTACCGCGGTCGTGGTAATGTTTGCTTTACGCACATTCAAAGTTCGCCACCCCCCGCCGGTACACTGCGCATCCGCGGCAGTGTCCACGCTCGTCGTAGACACCCAATCACAAATTTGGTACAACCGATTAATAGTCGCAACCGAGGCCGAGGCGCGCATGACAATTTCAAACTTGTTCGCGCCGTTCAATTGCACGCTGTCTAACCGAAGCTGTTGGTTTAAGCCGGTGCTGGCGTTGGTGTTCACGGTCCAGTTGTAGCCGGGAGAGGTAGCATCCTGAGCAAGGGTACCTTTCCAGGAGCCTACGTTGCCGCTGGTCGCGCCGGAGGTGATGGTGGCTTCGGTGCCGGTGACCAACAGGCCCCCGGTAGGCACGTACTGACTAATAGCCCGAGCCTGTTTAGGCGCCACCAAATCGGTCAACCCAGGCACCGTATAGGCCAGATCAGCCACAAAAGTTTGCAGTGGTAAAAGCAACGCGCTCACCGAGAACGAAGCCACCAAAACAAAAATAATTTTTTTATAGTTGTGTTTCATTCAGCTACAGAAAAAATAATTTACTCAACCGAAGCCGGGGCAGCCGCCCCATCGTTAACAACAGGGGCATGCGTTTCAGGCGCGACGAGCGTGTCCGGCTCCAGAGGAACTCCCGCGTCTTCGGACATATCCTCCTCCAACACTGCCGAAGACGGGATTGGATTGAAGAGCTGCTCAATTTCGGCGTTCAATTCCGGACTATGCTCAACAGTACTTACCACACCCTCAGCGTCACGCACCACTAACTGCCCCGCTTCCAAATGCACCGTTTTTGTCTCCTCAAACACTAACCCAACACGTTCCTCGAACGCAACAGGCTGTTCTGAAAAAGAATGGCTAAAATATGTTTTAGTCCGTATGTTATACGCGGACACCGAGCGGCTGTCCGGTGAAACCCAAAACGCATAGCCCGGCACCAGCAGTGTTACAGACGCAACATCAACTTCATTACCCGCGGCGATTATTGACCATTGGGGGCTACCCGTACGGTCGTACACCCACAACTGAGCCTGCTTGCTTTCTTTGTTTTGTGTTTTGACCAATGATACCGAACCCATGCTTTCCACAGACAACAAAGACTCTGCGGCTGGATCCGGGGCAACCGGCTTATCGTGCGTAATATACCGCAATTCCAATACCATACCGTTAAGCAAAATGGGCCGCTCTAAATGCATACTCCCGATTGGCACAATACCCACCTGCAACACCCGAATGTCTTCCACGCTATGAAGAGGAAGTGTAAACTCGACACCAAACTTGTCCATACTCACACTGCCGAACTCCGTCCATGTCGCTCCATCAAGCGAGTACCGCAACGAAAACGCGGCAAGGCCCGTCGACTGTTCTTCAACGCTGAGCCCGGCCACTTCCTCATGCGTGGGCGTCACAACCGAATCAACTGCGGCGGTAGCCGGCTCCAAAAGCTCCTGAGCATGCGCGGTGCGAATGAGACTTGGCATATACGACTGCGGCTCCGGCAGCGCCGGTGTCTGCTCTGCGGACACGTCCGCCTGCAGGTCAGGCTCGATAAAAGTGGACTCGCCCTGTACCGCAGGCATAGCAGCTTCAGGTAGAGGCTCATTCAAAGGAGCATCGGAACGAACCGCCGGCGTCGGTGCGTCTAAAACTTCCGGCTCCGCGGGCTGAACGTCCGGGTTTTTTGATTCAGGAACTTCTGTCGGCAAAGCAGGCGGAATAACCTCGTCAACCGGAGCCGTCTCAGGCGCGTCTTCCTGCGCGCGCTGCAATACCGGAGCATCAATATACTCTCCCGGCGACAAAGCCGCGGGCGGCTCAACCTGACCCCACACCAAACGTAAGGTCGCGGACTGTATGTCTACCCCTTCAATCTCAGAACCGATAAAATTCCCGCAGTAAAGACTTTCTGTACCCCCCGCGTATAAAGCAGAATTCCCGCTCTCTAACTGTTGTCCTTTTTCAACCTCTCCCTGTGCATGGGTGGGATTAGCCCATCCGCCCAAACAGGTAGCCGGAGAGTAAAATACCACATCCGCCTGCGTTCGCTGGACCGAAACCCACAAACCACCGCACACAATGACTAGTAACACCGCAGCCAACAAACCTCTGTAGGGTATAACAAATAGCTGCTTTGGCTTACGCCGGCCATGACGGGTAGTAACATGAATGCTCACCACCGGCCCGGTTCTGATGAAAGAGTAGGCAGCGCGGGCAACCCGCTGGGGAGCAGTATGCGACACACGGGACGTAGGAGCATTTAGTTGCAACTCCTCACCGGACTTGGAAACCCGGGTTCGAACAGGCGCGGACCGCGCCGAACGGGTCCAAACGCGGTTACTCCGACGAACAGTTTCTTTTGTAGGTTTGTCTGCAACACGCATGAGAAAAAATTCTGACTATAATATAGCTTTGGGTCAGAACAAGCATAGTTCTTATACTCTCCGCTCGTGAAAGTTACTCAGTAGGTGGAACTTTAATTTTTTGCCCAACTTTCAGAGCATATGGAGCCCGAAGCTTATTTGCTCGAGCTAACGCCTTCCACGAAATACCAAAACTACGAGCAATATCGTTGAGTGTTTCGCCGCTCCGCACCGGGCGTGTTACCCAAGTTTTGCGCACTACCCGACGAACAATCAAACCTCGCATAATCCCTACACACAACCCCAACAACACAAGCAGGACGGAACATTCAATGACGATAGCAGCCGGAGCGGGTGTACTCCAGAACCAGACCGCCGGTCCGCGCAGGGTAACTTGCTGCTCGTTTGCCGCCGAACCAATCTGCGCTGTGGGGTTGGCGTCATAACTCACCGAAAGCGCGGATTTATACCAGCCACCCCAGAACGGTCGAGCGAGGTCCAAATTCCACTTAGACTCCTCCCCGCGAAGTACCGGATATTCGCCGCCGTTACGAGTAAGCTCTTTTCCGAAAAAGTAAGAAGTTGTTACCTGTACATTCGCGTCAACAGACACGTTGCCCTCATTTTTTACGGCAGGCTTGAGTAAGAATACCCCTGTTGGTTTCCGTTCTACGCTAAAGCCGGAAATGGCGAGTTTGCGACTAATCGCCCCGGGAACAAGCACTGCTACCCGCAAACCGGTCCGAAAACTAAGCTGAATGCCACCCTGCTGTTGACCGCCGGAGGCTTGCGCTTTTTTTTCTTGGATAATAATGCATCCATTATGCTCACCTACGCTAGCAGTGAGCGGCGCTGAAAGTTTAAACGGGACTACTTCGTAAGCCAAAGACGGCAACACGACTTCGGTCTTAGAGAGCACAATCCACCGGCCTACATCTTTTTTTTCATCAACCGCCTGTGTACACGCAAACGCGCCACCGCTGGAAACCGCGGAATCCACTGCGTAAACCAGTAATGTTTTTTGTTCAGGCGTGTTGTTTAATACCTTTACTCCGTCAGTAACAGATTCTCCCGGATTTAAAGTGTGTATAAAAATAGACTCCGTACGGGGATTTCCGGACCGAGGATTTGCCGGCCTTCCCCCCACCCCTCCGTATTCGACTGCCCGAGCCGAAAGAGGAACTAATGCGCTGCCCACAATAGCAAAAACTGCCACACTCATGGCAGCTCGCCGGACCGCATGCAATACTCGTGCCTGATCCATATAACTGTTATCTTAAGATGCTGTAACTGTTAAAGTCAGGTTTATTGTATAACTATCTACCGGCTGTTCTGCAGGAATAGTCTGACTTAACCCCACGCCTGTAAAATAACCGCGCCAAATATCCACAGAACCCGCGCTCGCCGTGACCAGAGTTACGTTATCTACACTACCTTGGGCAAATGCCGCGCTAGAACCAAGGCTAATGCCGGTAGTGCTTGAACCGGAGTAATCGGTTGTAGTGGTCGCCACCGAGGGATCTACAGTTAGCTGACCGCCCTTGGTGTCCGCGTCTCCGCCATCGGTACATCCACTTCCGCCTGCGTCGTTAAAGTCAAAATTCTGACTCGACCCACCATTCTGCCATAAAGTTGTGGCCCCACCGGTTGCGGCAAGCGTAAGCGTCCAGCCGTTATCCGCCGCATCGGGATTATCTACATATATACGCTCACCACTGGTACCAAACGTGCCGGTTGAAGCACTACCACCCGATTGACAGTTAAACGAAAAAGTCTTGGCAGACATAGTAACCGCCGGACTGCTCACAGAAGTCGAAGAGTTGCTCCGTATATCAGTCGCCAAAGTCCCTGCGTTAATAGTTTGGTTAAAGGTAGAATTGCTCGCCGCGAACACCATGCCAGTACCCACAAAAACACCTGCCAAACCAGCGCACACAAAACCAACCGCTATTTTGACCGAAAGCGAGGCTGACTGTATTTTTTTAATCTTATACATTCTTTTTATTTCTTAAACTACTCCTATATCTACTTTAGTTTAGCACATTTGCGCATATTTCTGGATAATTTTATCCACACCTGCACACGTACACACCACCCAGGTATGGAAGTAAATCCCGCACTTGGCTACGACAATTTTGCGCACATATTACGAGTTTCAGTACGCCCTTGGGTCGCACCCTTAGCACAGAGAACAATAACCCCTGCGTCCCGCGACCGGAGTTATTGCCATGGCACACAAAAGATGGACTTACATCCTATTGCTTTTTCCAGCGTGGGGCAAAGCGAATCATGAAGGTATAAAACTTGGCTAACCACTTGTTGGTGCCGCGAGCAAGCATACTCTCGTATGCAACCTTTTGAAACTCTTTTAAGTCGTTCCCCTCATACTGCAATTTACCGCCTTTAAAACATAGGCTGCAGTACTTGTCCGACTCCCGTGCACCGGGGTCTTTGGCAAACGGCATCATGCAACTTTCGCAATAGGTTCCCACTTGTGTTGGCATATCTAATAGCTTTCTAGCTTCTTAGCCTGCTAGCTAATAAGCTTATATATAATACTTAATATATTGCACTGACAGTTACTTTTTAGAAACTATGTATTTTCTACGTACTTTTTAAAATTGTCGAG
>JAEUSE010000179.1 GCA_016788805.1 Candidatus Doudnabacteria bacterium | reverse complement strand
CTCGATACGTCGTCATCTATGGCCGACACCACTATATTTGGCATTAGCCGTTTGAAAGCCTTGAAGCAAGTCGCAGATTATTTCGTCGACAATTCATCGGTCTCAGCGAGCGGAAATCATGTGGCGATTGTAAACTTCAATCACAAGACTATCACTTCCACTACACAAGGGTTGACAGATAACATTCCGGCATTGCACACCGGTATATCAGACGCAGTTAACGCTACGCATTGGGGAACGTATTATGTACAAGCCATGCAAACAGGTTTACAAGCACTTAACGGGCCTGGATCTCGGCTAACGGCACCCAAAGTAATGGTATTTATTTCAGATGGCTTGCCAGATGATGCAGAAGATAGCGACTGGAGTAGTACAAGCGCGAGCGTGTCTATGGGATATGCACAAGCAAATCTGGTAAAAGCCCAAGGGGTCACATTGTATACGATTTCAATAAGTAATGAAGCGGTCACGGTTTTGCAAAATATGGCAAGTAGCGGTAAATTTGCTGGTGCAGCGTATTCTTACACAGACTTTACAAATATTATCGAAGCACTCGCAGATACTCTCGGGTGCTAATATTAACTATAAGATAAACTCTTTACGTGAAATTGAGGAAATGAAGTTCCTACTTTTTGCAGGCCTAAATATTCACCATCGAAAGTACAGCCGTCGTGCGACGGTACCCTTGTAAATTGCGCCTGGGCAGTATTCACCTCCGACACCCTCCGGCTATCGCAAGACCAAGTCTTACATCCGCCTAGTAATGTACAGGGCTTACCATGACAGACCTTTTTGCCTATAGCCCAGAGTCTTTAAAAATCTTTGATGCTTCTTGTTCTCTTTCAATTTGCCCAAGCACATCCAGAGTGGCATCGATTGAGCGCTGAAGTTCTTGTTTCATCTGAGCAAAATATGGATTGTAATAAAGCATGTCATGAAAGAGCTGCTCACTGTCGTTTGCCGACAATCGTGCAACTTCGCGTAATGCGTTGAAGCTTCGAGTGGTCAATGTTACCTCAGGTATATTCATATTCAGAATCAATTTAGCAAGAGAATAGGTAAATGATTGCGATAGTACAGCGTCCTTGTCGTGCTGCTCTGGCGTCGTAAGTAGTGTTTCAACTCCGAGCTTCTTCCACGCTGCATCAACTTCTTGAACGAAATCATCGTTTGCAGTGATTGGGCATATGGCGACCTGCAATCCCGCAAAGCCATTACTCGCGCTATCTGGACCGAACATGGGGTGAGTCGCAATAATTTGCGTATCTGGAAGATGTCTGCGCATTACGTTCGCTGGGTGCACCTTAACTGAACATATGTCCATTACGAGGTGACCCTCGTTGATATAGTTTGCCGCTTCCTTAACGACCTGCTCAATAGCGGAGATTGGAACAGCGAAGATAACAGTATCGCACTGGCGGATGTCGGCTAATTCTATAACGTCGTAGCCTTCGTTCTTTGCCGCTTCCGCATTGGTTGAGTCATTTTCAACTACGTATATTGTGTAGTTCGTCGATAGCAGACGGCTTAATAGTTCACCAAACCTGCCGTAGCCGATAATTGCTATGTTTTTCATCAATACATGATAACAATCTTGGGATAATAATGATAAACCTACTTATAAGAAAAACGCCAACAACTATGTTGACGTATTGTACATTTCCTGGCAGGGGCACTAGTACAAGTTAGAACGAAGCTAGTGACAGGCATTATATGTAAAATGGTATCATAGTTATGAAATAAATCCGCCTTGACACCCTCGTTTTGCTCAGACATCAAGAGGCTGCGGTTTCACCCAATAGAGCATTAATTTATAGGTCGAATAAGTTAATTATTAGTAATATGGAGTACTTGTATGAAAGATACGAAAGAAGAAAAGCACAAACAAGAGTTAGAGGCTTGGAAAGAATACAAAGAAAACTACCAATGGCCAGTACAACATTGGCGTGCTTGGGGATCTTGGTTTAGCTGGGGATCACCTGTAGGGCTTGGTCTGTTTATCGCATTGACCATGATTTCAATCGGTGTATTTATTTGGCTTATTAAAATATAAATAACGCCAGATAAAAGAAAAACGTCACTTTAATGGTGACGTTTTCTATTGTGCTTAGTTTGGCAGGAGTACCTGAATACCGATAGAACGTTTTACTCTGTTGAGGAAAATGCTATTTCAGGAAAATACACATGAACCTTACGAATGCTTGCCTACGAATATTGCAATATCTTTCATGGCCTGTTTTGCTTCGGGCACGTAGGATGCGAAGAAATGCCAGCCATGCCATAAACCTTTTCCGACAAAAAGTGTCGCATCGACACCATCTCGCTTTGCGTGGTCCGTGATAGTTTGAGAGTCGCTTAACAGTAATTCTTCTGAGCCAACGTGTACGAGCATAGGTGGTAGGCTATGTAAATCAGCAAATATTGGCGAAACTATCGGATCTTGCTTTGATGCGTTGCCCACATAA
>JAEUSE010000178.1 GCA_016788805.1 Candidatus Doudnabacteria bacterium | reverse complement strand
CGGCATATTAGCAAGAATGCTTTTGGTGAGTACGGACTGGCCAGTTGGAGAGATATTACTCCCCGAGACGTCGGCGACAAAGCGTATTTGGTTTTAAAGCATCACGGTAAGCCGGAACACTATACCAATATTACAGAGTTGATTAACAAGCATCATGCCGCAAGCCGCAAAGCGTATAAAGAAACTACCCATAACGAGCTGATTAAAGATAAACGCTTTGTGCTCGTTGGCCGGGGGATTTATGCTCTCGCTGAATGGGGGTACAGGCCCGGCGTGGTAGCCGATGTGATAGCCGAAGTGTTGCAGGAAACAGGTAAGCCTATGACCCGTGATGAGATTATTGCCGAGGTCATGAAGCGTCGAATGGTTAAAAAGAATACTATTTTAGTCGGTCTCTCCAATCGTAAGCGTTTTGCAAAAGTGGGCAAGAACCAGTATCAGCTGGTGGCTAGTGCCTCATAGCGAGCCGAAGGTCGTCCGGAATTTGAAACAGCAAACAACAAATGATACCGCAGAAACAAATTTTACATGTTAAAATAAAGTCAGAGTTGAAGTTGTAAAATTTCAAACTTTGACTTTTTTTGTTTCGGCGATGTTCCTACCTTATAAGTTATGTTCGATTCAGCATTTAGCGGGTTAACAAGCCTTTTTGGACCGGTCCCCAGTCTACTCTGGTGGTTTTTTGGGCATGGGGGTTGGATATTGTTTGTGATAATCGGGGTATGGGTTTTATTTCAGCAATACATGGAGGAAATCCAGAGCCAATTTATGAAAGCTCAGGAGTGGGTGTATTTAAACATTCGTGTGCCCAAAACCAATGAATTGTCTACATTGGCCGTTGAGCAAATGTTCGCGCAAATGCACGCAATTTTAAGCGGCGCGACCTTTGCCCAGAAATACGTGGAGGGTAAAGTGCCGCTGTGGTATAGCCTGGAGATAATTTCTCTGGGCGGAAAGATATCGTTTGTAATACGGGCGCCTAAGTCCAGTAAAGACTTGGTGGAAGCGGCAATGTACGCACAATACCCGGAAGCGGAAATTACGGAAATTGTGGACTACTTGGAAAATTTGACCTATGACCCGGAAAGTCCCGCCTTTGAAATGTGGGGCACCGAACTTGTGTTAGCGGCCGATGCGGGGTTGCCTATTAAAACGTATCGGGAATTTGAGCATCCAAGCGCGAAGGAGAAAATAGTCGACCCTCTCCGTCCTTTGTTTGAAGCCATGGCCAAAGTTGGACCTCATGAACTGGTGGCGGTGCAAATTCCTACGTTACCGCTCGCCGACGCAGACTGGAAACCGAAGGGAGAAGCTAAGGCAACTGAGTTGATTGAGGGGGCCAAATCGAAGCCCAAACCATTCAATTTACTGAAGGTTATTTTGGGAATCTTTAAGCCCGAAGCACCGGCTGCGCCCAAGGCCGATAAGAACTTTTCTGTCTTGTCCGATGTGGAGAAAGAGCGGGTTAACTCAGTACTTCGCAAAGTAGGTAAGCCGGGATATTTGTGTAAGGTGAGACTGTTGTATGTAGCACCGAAAGACAAATACGAGAAATCGAAGCCATCCTTGTTTATAGGAGCTTTTAAAACGCTCTCAAGCGCGAACTCGAATGGGTTTAAAGCGAACGGTGAGGTTACCCCCAAGCTAGACTACAAGCTTTCCGAATCACTGGAAAAGCCTTATATTGACTATGTCGTTGCCAAGCGCAAGAAAGCACTATTTAACAGTTTTAAGAAGCGCAGTTTAGGCGGCGGCGCAAAGGCCTATGTGTTGAATATTGAAGAGTTGGCCACCATTTACCACCTACCTTTGGTTGCCGAAGATACCACTTCTTCCCCGAATGTGGATACTGTTATGAGCAAAAAGAGTCAACCGCCGGTTGACTTGCCGGTGGGGGAATACTAATGACCATTGCAGAATGTGAATTGTAGATTGCAGATTGTAAATACAGCCTGACAATCTGCAATTTAAAATCTGCAATCTGCAAGCTGCAATTATTTTATGGAAACAAATCCGAACGAGATAACATTTTTTGCGAAAACCAACTTCCGAAACAGGGAGGTGCCTTTTGGTATAAAAGGCGACGACCGGCGTCGCCACATGTATGTGATTGGTAAAACCGGTATGGGTAAGACCACGCTCATGGAAAATATGGCTATTCAGGATATTCGCAACGGCCATGGGGTGTGTTTTATTGATCCGCACGGCGACTCGGTAGTAAAAATATTGGACTATGTGCCGAGTAGTCGGGTAAACGACGTCATTTACTTTAACCCGGCCGATTTATCTAACCCGATTGCCTTTAACATTATGGAGTCGGTTGAAAACAAGTTTAAACACTTGGTGGCCAGCGGGCTCATGAGCGTGTTCACTAAAATATGGGCGAATTTGTGGTCGGCTCGTATGGAGTACATTTTAGGCAATACCATTCGAGCGCTTTTGGATAGTCCGAACAATACCATGTTGGGTATTAGTCGTATGTACATAGACAAGCAA
>JAEUSE010000177.1 GCA_016788805.1 Candidatus Doudnabacteria bacterium | reverse complement strand
GTAAATGACTGCAAATGCGCAAAAGGTAGCTGGTGGTACTCCTGGGTATCCACCAATGTAACCGCGCTTTTGGGAAGTCGGCCGCTTAACGCAACCGCGACTTGTAAACCCGCAGTACCCCCGCCCACTATAACTACCTGTTTCATGTCTTAAGTATACAACAGCTCCGACACGTTGTGTCGGAGCTGCGGCTACAATCAGATATTATTTCTATTACCTGCAACTACTGTAGACCCTTAGAAGTTAGCATGTGCGTACCGGCCGGAATACTACCGACCTTTGAACCCAAACAGAAATAGTACACGTAATCTGGATACACTGTAATACCGTTATAAGTAGAAGGAGTGCCGCTGGCTACATAGTAATACCCTGATGAAGCCGGTTGCCCATTTGGGTAAGTTAAGGTGTCGCACGGCGGATCAGTTGGCACCGGATCAACCGGGACTTTCGCAACAAAATTAGGGGTCATATTATCCGGCTCTTTCACGTTAGTCGCAGCCGGATAGCCCCGATTAGAAGTGTTAAACGACTCCAAGGCGGTGAGCATTTGGGTCATATCCCCCGCCCTGCGCGCGTCGCGGGCTTTCGCCCTTGCTGAATACACACTTACCATTATTACAGAAGCTAGCAAAGCAATAATAGCTACCACCACTAACAGTTCTATTAAAGTGAACCCTTTTGAAGATTTTTGCATTTTATTTCAAAAAACTAAAAAGCCTTAATGAGAATATTATACCATATTCGCCCCCCACACCGTCCAAGTGTAGCCGCTATCGTCAACTTTCACTAATCCCAACGGCACGAAAGTATACAGTTCGAACGGAACGAGAACGTTCATTTCGACTCCTTCCAGTCGCCTCAAGCCTCGCCTAACGCGGCCCCGCCACTATTTTATTCTCCAAGTATTCGCATGAAATTCTGCTAGTTGCAGAACGCTCTTTTCGACCCCCGTCTACCCACAACACCATAATAAAAACTTCCCTAGGGGAAGTTTTTATTATGGTGGGTCCGGCGGGAGTCGAACCCGCGACCGTTGGCTTAAAAGGCCACTGCTCTACCAACTGAGCTACAGACCCATATTTCAAATAGGTTAACCAAATATACCGAGACTATATGCGGCGTTAGCCGAAAAGTCCGCCAGCTGGCGGATCTACCAACTGAGCTACAGACCCACAAACTAACCCACATAAAATACCACAATCCACAATATATTTCAAGCTCCAATAAGGCGATTTTGACAAACCACGCAGCTAGTTTACACTGAACAAGTAAGCACTCTAACCAATACAACTATGCAAAATACGAGCACCAAAACAAACCGCGGCAACCTTATTATAGCCATTTCGGTCATAGTACTCCTGGTCGGACTCGGCTACTTAAACACCAAACGCCAAGCCCCGGAATTCACGGAAGGAACAACCATGCAAGCGGACAAAACTGATTCAGAAGCAGCTCAAACGGAAGAAGGCTCTTCCTTGCCTGAATCTCAAATACAAATAACACCCACAACAAAGCAGTCGGCCGGCACGTTCGTACGGCAAGGGACTTTACTCACTTCCGACAACCCTACGCGCGGTAACCTAATGCTAAAAACTCAAAACAGCACCTTTTATCTACGCACCAGCCGAGACTACTCATCATTGCTCGGTAAATCGGTTACCGCAACCGGAAACGGAACCACTGAGCAATTTAGCTTGATTGATATAATTGAAAACAAATAATGCGTAGCTTTACCTTCAAAAACAAATGGGATTATGAACTACTAGATTCCGGGCACGGGAAACGACTTGAACGGTGGGGCGCATACACCCTAGTTCGACCCGACCCCCAGGCTATTTGGGCGCCCCATACTCCGGAACACGACTGGCTTGCAAGTGACGCAACATTTGAAACTAAGTGGCGCCTTCGTACCGACCTCAAACAGCCATGGACTGTCCGCTGGCCTCTTCCATTAAGTCCGGGTCAAGCGGTGACCGGTAACTGGAGCCTACACCTAGTGGCACGCCTCTCCTCTTTTAAACATACGGGCATCTTTGCCGAACAGGCCGCCAACTGGGAGTGGCTCACGGAAACCGTGGAAAATGGCAAATGGAATAGTAAGAATCAAAAACCCAAAATCCTCAATCTATTTGGCTATACCGGAGCGGCCACAGTTCTTCTCGCCAAACTAGGCTGTTTTGTGACGCATGTGGATGCTTCCAAGCCGACCATCGGCTGGGCCAAAGAAAACCAAGCCGCCAACCAACTCCCACCGGACAGCATTCGTTGGATACTGGACGACTGCGTCAAATTCGTAAAACGCGAAGTAAAACGAGGCGCACAATATGACGGGATTATTATGGACCCCCCCGCGTACGGCCACACCCCGGACGGCAAAACATGGAAATTCGCCGAAGACTTACCCGGCCTGCTAGAACACTGTTGCCGGCTGCTTTCGCCCGCCGCCAGATTTATGTTACTTAATGCCTACGCTACAAACACTTCCAGCATTGCCGTG
>JAEUSE010000176.1 GCA_016788805.1 Candidatus Doudnabacteria bacterium | reverse complement strand
GCTTGTGGGTATTGGGGCAAATAATATTGAGCATTGCTATATTTGTATTTACGTATGTTGGCCTGACCATTTTAGGGGTTAAATACGCACTGGTGTTGGCGCTACTTGCCGGACTTTTGGAAGTAGTTCCGTATATGGGTCCGTTTTTGTCGGCTGTGCCGGCGGTGTTATTCGCGTTCGTGCAAAGTCCGGCGTTGGCATTAGCCGTAATTGTGCTGTACATTTTGGTGCAGAAGAGCGAGAGCTACGTATTGGTCCCGAAGATTATGCAAAAGACCGTGGGGACCTCACCGTTGGTGGTGCTCGTCTCGTTACTGATAGGTTTTAAGCTGGCGGGTATACTGGGTTTATTGTTGGCGGTCCCCATTGCCGGTGCGCTTATGGTACTATTGGAAGAATTTCGGGGAGAATCAGCCGATGTCCGAAGAGGTACAACCACGGAGTAGCGTGGTTGTGGCCAGCGGGTAAAAAAGTTATACTAAAAAGGCTTTAAAAGAGCCTTTTTATGTTTCGTGGTGCTTACAAGGGTAACCCTTGTACGGCACAAGGGTTACCCTTGTATATGCCTAAACCTTTTTACATTACCACTACTTTGCCGTACGTGAACGCCAAGCCACACATTGGGTTCGCACTGGAGATAGTGTATGCGGATATTTTGGCACGGTACCATACCTTGCTCGGCGATGAAGTTTTTTTTAATACGGGTACCGATGAACACGGTCAGAAGTTATACCAAAATGCGCGTGCGGTGGAGAAAACTCCACAGGAGTATGTTGACGGCTTCGCGCAGGAGTTCAAGACCCTAATACCCAGACTCGGCATATTGTCCGAGATTCACTTTATTCGCACAACCGATACCAACCATAAAGCTGCCGCGCAGGAGTTTTGGAAACGTTGTGATGCCAATGGCGATATTTATAAAAAGACTTACAAAGTAAAATACTGTGTTGGCTGTGAGTTAGAAAAAACTGACTCTGAGCTGCTCGACGGCTATTGCCCGTTGCATCCCGGTAAGGAACTGGAGTTAATTGAGGAAGAAAATTACTTTTTTAAGTTTGAAAAATACCAACCCCAACTCCTGGCGCTCTATGATAGAGTGGGGCACGACTTTGTGGTGCCTAAAACTCGTTTGCATGAAATTCGGGAGTTTGTCTCGGCCGGCCTGAAAGACTTTAGTATTTCTCGGCTGGCGAGCAAAATGCCGTGGGGGATTCCTGTTCCGGGTGACGACACACAAGTGATGTATGTCTGGTTTGATGCTCTGATAAACTATATTTCGACACTTGGTTGGCCCGAGGTAGGGTCAAGGGACAAGGGTCAAGGGACAAGCAGATTCGAGAAGTTTTGGGGGACACAAGATGCCCCGAATGGGGTGCAAATTGCCGGGAAGGATAACCTGCGCCAGCAGTCGGCCATGTGGCAGGCCATGCTTATGAGCGCGGGCGTGCCCAACTCGAAGCAAATACTCATTCATGGGTTCATAACCAGCGGTGGACAAAAGATGTCTAAGAGTATTGGTAATGTGGTTGACCCATTTGAAATTATAGATAGGCTGGTGGAAAAAGGCGTAGCCGAAGAACAGGCAATAGATGCCCTGCGTTATTGGTTTGCCAGGGAAATGCCTACTTTTGAAGATGGCGATTTTACCTGGGAGAAGTTTGTGGAAAGCTATAACGCGAACCTGGCGAACGGCCTTGGGAACCTGGTTAGTCGCGTGTTAAAGATGGCGGTGAACGCGGGAATTGCAGATTGCAGATTGCAGACTGCAGATTTTGATTCGGGATACAAGGAGTACCTGAGTACTTATGAAATCCAAAAAGCGGCGGACTGGGTGTGGAAACGATTGAAGGGGCTGGATGAATACATCGCAGAGAAAGAGCCGTTTAAGACTGTAAAGGTGAATCCGGAAGAAGGCAAGAAGCAAATTAGCTACTTACTTGAGCAGCTTGCATTTATTAACTTCCACTTACAAGCGATTGTGCCCAATACAAGTGAAAAGATTGAGCAGGCCTTAATTGCTTTATCGCCAGACGCAATTCCGCGATTATTCGCAAGAGTTGAAGTGTAGTCCCAGAATTTCATGTTGATAGATACCCATGCGCATATAAATTTACATGCTTTTAGGGACGATGCAGACGAAGTTATGCAGCGGTCTTTGGCCGCGGGCGTGTCGGTTGTAAATGTGGGAACGGAGTACAATACCAGTAAGCAAGGGGTGGGTATGTTGGAAAGATTTCCGGAGCGTGTGTATGCCGCGGTAGGATTGCACCCCAGTCATACATACGATAATCCGTATTTAGACGAAAACGAAAGCGCGTCCGCCACGGGCCGCGAAGTGTTTGATTATGACGCCTACCAACAGCTCGCTATGCACCCTAGGGTGGTTGGTATAGGTGAGTGTGGGTTGGACTATTATCGGCTACCCGATGAACCTGAAGCAGGGAGCATGGAGCATGAAGTAATTAAGAGTTTGCAAAAAGAGGCTTTCTTACAACAGATTAGG
>JAEUSE010000175.1 GCA_016788805.1 Candidatus Doudnabacteria bacterium | reverse complement strand
ACGGTCGAACAACGGAGCAAGGAAGAGGCAAACGACTATCGCTATATGCCGGAGCCGGATTTGCCACCGCTGCGGTTTACGCAAGCGTATTTAGATGAGCTGCGGGCAGAGCTGCCGGAGCTACCCGCTGCCAAACGTGTGCGGTTTAAGGAAGAGTACGGCTTGCCAGATAGTGATATAGAGAATCTTATAAATTGGAAAGAGCTGAATTATTACTTTGAAAATGTGGTCAGCGAGCTTGATGCGTGGGCAGAGGCCTCGGATCAAGTATTAAGTATCAAATATCAAGTATCAAGCGCGACCACTAACGTGCTTACAAAAGAGGTGGTCTTTCCCTCTTCTTCCCCTCCTTTCCAAGGAGGGGCTAGGGGGGGTGAGTCTTTTGACCGCGCTAAACTCATCAAAGCCGCTGCCAACTGGTGTCTGCAAGACTTTAGTGCCTTACTTAATGCAGAAAAAAAAGCCCCACAGGACAGCAGCGTTACTCCTGAGAATTTTGCCGAACTCATTACGCTTATAGATAGCGGTAAGATTTCTTCATCTGCAGCCAAACAAATATTTAAAGCGATGTACGAAAAGGGCGGTGACCCCGACCAATTAGTGCAGGACTTGGGCCTTGAACAGGTCAGCGACACCGGTGCCATTGAAGCCGCTCTCGATAAGGTGTTATCTGATAACCCCAAAGCTGTAGAAGACTACAAAGCCGGCCAGCAAAAATCCTTTGGTTTCCTTGTAGGACAAGCCATGAAGGAATTAAAAGGCAAAGGCAACCCGCAAGTGGTGAATGACTTGCTCCGCAATAAGTTAGACTAATAAATCTGCTGTAAATAAAGGGTCGTGTCCCCATTTCTGTCCCCATTTCTCATATACAGATTTTCTTTGCCAGAATTTTTTAACACCCTGATGAATACCTAAAGCAGACGCTACCGCTTGTACCGATTGACTAGGGATGCCCATGAGCGTCTCCTTGACTTTTATCTTTGCTTATGTTATAGTCTGCTTGCACTCAAATTGAATGAGTGTTTTTGCCCTTCTGGGCTATACCGAAACCAAAACAAAGCGTCGTTAACTCGGGCGCTTTTTAACTTGAAGGAGTAAGCATCATGGTCAACCTGAGGCTAGTTCTGATGTTGTTGCTTTGTTTTTGTCTCACCACCACCGGCTGCAACTGGTTGTTTCCGGAGACAGCCCGGAGGAACGCAATTGCGGACTCGGGTGCGCCGCCACCCACTCCGAAGTTCGTGCCTATTGCGCACGAGGATCCTGATACGGTCTGTGCGCAGGAAGGCGCATTTGGTCAGCCTGACTGCCGCCCCATTGGGGCGGTTAAATGCACAAATGGGGGCTGCCAATTTGGAAACCCCTTCGGGGTTAACTGGCCGGAAGCTCGAGCGTTTTTCGTCAAAAAAGCCGAGCAAATTTTACCAGGCACGGTTTACTTCGGGGACAGTCCTGCTGCTCTCAAGTGGGTGCCGGAGCAGCCCCGGCCTAGCAAACAATAGGGCTACGACTTCGAGCCATAGAGAGCTGTTGATAATTCCACGGCAGCTCTCTATGGCAATTTTTCCCTTATTTTTTGGGGTTTTTTATTTGCTATTTTTTTGTCAATATGGCACAATATATGTGCCATAAGTGTGGCAAAACAAAAACTCGCAAAAAGGCCTGCGAGCTATTTTGTTTTTTGGGCGTAGTACCACTTTTTGTGGCAGGGCGCCAAGACTTTACAATCAGATCTACCGGTTATGTATGCCCGGTAAGAAGGAGGTCACAATGCTGAATCGAATCAAGTCAAATTTTCCAAGAAACTCGTGGGCAGAGACGTTGGCGGAAATTTTAATTTTGATCCTGTTGTATGTTAACGGTAAGTTCGGAATGGTCTATGCTGTGGCGGTGTCAATTCGCGCCGGCAAGACCCCCGCTGCAGGGGATTTTATTTGGACGGCGCTGGTTGTAGTGTTCGTCCCCTTGTTCCTCATTAACGTGAGCAGGGTCGCCTTGGGACTGCTGTTCGCTCTCGGTTGGCTCATTTTGGCGGTTTATGACTTGGGGTCGAAGACCCAAGTTATGGACCTGAAAGTCCCAGACCCAATAAACATGACTGTTTTTGGTGCCCTCGGCTGGGGTGTTTTTCTGTTCATTCTTCCGACAGTGGTTGGGTTTGCAGGCGGCCTTCTTAAGAAAGTCGCCGAAGCAGACGAAGAAGCTCCGGCGGGCGGAGGGGGTCATGACGACCCTGCTCCAGGTGATGGCGGAGGAGGCCACGACCAGAAGGCTGGTTTTCCGTGGATCACGACTGCAGCCGTTGTACTGGTGCTGTTACTGGTGTTCGGGCCCCTTGTGTACTTCGGGATATATGGACCCAAGACACCAGGGGTAGGTGCCGACGTTCGCGCCACGCCAACCCCAACGGTTTCGCCGCCCCCTGCATCACAAGGTGGAGGTACGGGTGCAGGAGCCGCAGCCGGCGGGATGGTCGACTGGGCCAAAGACCAGCTGGCATGGGTCGCCAGTTGGTTTAAGGAC
>JAEUSE010000174.1 GCA_016788805.1 Candidatus Doudnabacteria bacterium | reverse complement strand
TCGCTCTTGTTCGGTGGGGGAAGCGGCAATGTGTACCGAGACTATGGTTCCATCTACCGCAATTTTTTGAGTCGGTGTAAGAGTGGGGGTGTGAGGTACAGCAGTCGTCCCGTTACCGCTTGTGCAACCAGCCGCAAGTATCCCGACTAGGCAGAGCAGGTATATACTTTTTTTTGTTACTCGGATCATATATTGAATGGTGTATAATAGTATTGTACTATAGCGTAGGTCCGATGGCACAGGTTAGAGATGTGGGGCCTATAGAAACTAAGTGCGTGACACTTATGGTCGCGCATGTGGTGAGACAAAAAATATGAAAGTAAAAGAACTCATGACCACCAAGGTCATTACGGTACGGCCGACCGCAACAATTGAGCAAGTGGCGGATGTGCTGCATACGTATAGGTTTACCGGAGTCCCTGTGGCCGACGAAAAGGGGAGGTTGTTGGGTGTAATAATGGAGCGCGATTTCATTACCGCTGACTCCAAGCTTTACCTGCCGACGTACATTAAAATGTTGAAGGACTTGGATTTCGTGCAGAACGATAAAAAACATTTGTCTTCGGAGGTGCAGTCAATTATGAAAGCAACGGCTGCGGACGTGATGAATAGTAATATTGTGACGGCCGCACCAGACGATACCATGGAACATGTGGCGGAGCTGTTCGCAACAAAACGCGTGAACCCCATCCCGGTCGTGGACGACAATTTTCATATTGCCGGGGTTATTTCTCGTAGTGATTTAATTAAATTGTATTCCCCAAAAAATATAGAAGCCAAGCGGGAGGCACCTCCTCGTATCTTAGATATGACCGCGGAAAAGTCTTACACGGAGATTGATAAAAACTTCGCGTTTGTGTCCAAAATTCGGGCGAGCATTTGGTTTTTAATCTCCATGGCGTTTTTGGTAATCGGTTTTATTTTAGGGGTCCTGTGGGTGATAGACTACTAGTGGAGATAAGGGAGATGGAACATTAGACACATCACATGAAACAAAAATACAGAATATCAGTTCTGTATTTTTGTTTGTTTTAAGATATATGTTTCCGATTTTATGATTTGCTACTTGACAAGTCTAGACCCCCGGTTTGAGGGCTATTTTTTTTATTGCATGAAGATCTATACGTGTATGTACATTTTTACTTGCAAAAAAATTGTAGATATGATATAATAGAAAAAGAGTTTTAGTTCCGCCAGCTGGCGGATGAAACCAAAATAAAAACCAATTAAAATAGCAGCTTTCGTAAGCAATGTCACGCAGGCGTTTTTTCCTGATTTTTAATATATTGGCGGTCAGTTTCATTCTGATTGCCGGTTTTTTGTTCTATGGAAACCGACAACACATTTCTTCCTTGAAAGGGCTTTTTGGCAAAGCAGCTACTCCGGCAGTGTATACGGACAATAGAGCGACCTCGGGTGGGTTAGCTGTTATAGATGTAGCTATAAATTGTAAGTTAGAGTCAGATATAAACGCAGCAGGGGATATAGTGGGTTGGAACGCATCGGTAACCGGGACCAATGTTGACGCAGTAAAATTTCCTACGACTGTCGTGAGAGTGGATACGCCATGGGCCGGCCGGATTACGGGTCAAGGTTCGGTTATTGCCACCCATTACTACCCAGGCAGTCGCACTCCTGTGTTGGATGCCTCGGCACAAACTGAAGCAACAGGCGGAGTTTCGGGGGCGACCATCGCGTGTCATGTGCAGGCACCGGGGAGTGTTTTGCCACCGGGTGATTTTGGGTGCGAGGAAATTACGACCGATGAAATTTTTGATTGGTTTGCCGGAGTCGGCGGACAAGGTTCATTTGACGGAGCGTACGCAAGACCGATTATTTCGGGGGGTGCAAATGGATTGAATTACAGCATGGTCCGGACCACTGATAAATCTACATTAACCGTTACCATTAGTAACGGCACCGACAAATGTTTTAGCGGAGCAGTTGGGGTGTATAAAATATATGACGGTACTTTGGAAGGCCAAAAATATTTTTCTGGTAAAGATGGCTTCAGGTTAAGCCGTGGTTCCTCTGCAACTTTTAGTATGCCGCTTCCAAATTGTACCGCGCAGATAGATATATATGGCGGCATAGAGGCGGCACCTAGAACTTTACAGCAACCAGATACTCAGTACCCTCTGGTGGGCTGGGCATATCATTTAAACCAGTCCAGTAGCTATCGCAATCCGGTAGGACCTGTGTGCGTTGATCCCGTAGACAGGGAGCCTATAGGGAATTTTGATACGGCGAATTGCGACTCAATTACCGGTTGGGTACTCGATCAAGATGAGTTGGGCCGCGCATTAGACATTCATGTGTATCGCGACGGACAAGCGGGAAGCGGTGGGGTATTTTTAGGCAGCTATACAACTGATGTACTACGCCCCGATGTTAACCGGCTGTATGGGGCAACCGGTAATCACGGGTTCAATATTCCGACTCCGGAGAGTGTGCGCGACGGGCGATCGCACACCGTTTTCGTATACGCAATAAACCCCGTTAGCGGAAAGAATAATCCGCTACTAACCGGGAGTCCAAAAACCATTTCGTGTCCTCTACC
>JAEUSE010000173.1 GCA_016788805.1 Candidatus Doudnabacteria bacterium | reverse complement strand
GTTTAAAAGCTAAAAATAAATAGTACATATCATGTCGAAAAGTGTTTTTACTGTCGTAAAAAGCAGTAAGACAAAACAAAAAGCGCTCGGGGGTAGCGCTTTTTAGTTTGGCATTCAAATGTTTCTCCTTTTCAATGTTTTCGCCGCCGAGTCGGCGGTCGTTTGGTTTTGGTCGAGCCTGGCTCAGCGTACACCAGAATAACGGTGCTCACGTTGTTCTCGTCCACGGACGTGCTGGCCAGCAAGTAGCCCGGCTTGGTTATTGTGATGTTATCTGGTAGCTTGACCAGCTTGAGTTTGGCCAAGCCTTCGGAGTTGGTTGTTGTGGTCTCCGCCGTTTGCCCGTATGGGACGGCAAAAGTTACCGTGGCTCCACTGACCGCTTGGCCGGTGGCACCGTTCACTACTTTGACCCGGACGTACCGAGTCTCTGTGTTTTGCCCTTGTGCCGCATGGGATGCAAGGGCTACGAGTAGCAGTACACACAAAACCAGTTTGTTCATCTTTAGTACCTCCTTTTGATGAATTGGTTTCTTGGAGCAAGTGTAGTCTCCCAAGGCTCTTTTGCCAAGTGCGGGAAAGGTTAAAACAGGCTAGAATGTATGTATGTTCGAACAGTTACAACTGGAACCGGTACTACAGCGGTCGGACTTGGTGCCGGCGAGTATAACCGAATTGCTTCAAGCGTGGCAGGGGACTGTACCGGTGAGCGAGGTTTTGGTTACGCCTATAGACCCGGAGTTTGCCGGCAGTGCGGAGTTTTGCGAAAAGTACCAAGTCCCCGGCGAGTTGGGTGCCAACTGCGTGGTGGTAGAGGCAGTACGGGGCGAAAGCCGTTTTTTGGCCGCGTGTTTGGTACCTATAAGCACTCGGGCGGATTTAAACAAAACGGTGCGTAAGCTGTTAGACGTGCGCCGGGTTTCCTTTGCTCCGCTGGAGGAAGTGCTGCAGGTAACCGGTATGGAGTACGGCGGCATAACCCCGGTGGGTTTACCAAATACCTTTTGCATACTTATAGACGCGCGGGTCGCCGCTCTGGACCGGCTCATCATCGGCGGCGGGTATCGCAAAAGCAAGTTGCTTGTGCCGGGTAAGTTTTTAGCAGAGTTGCCTCACGCGCAAGTCGTGGAGGGTCTAGGAGTATAAATTATATATGGTTACAAACAAAGAATTTTTGTGGGGTAAGCGCGATACCGAAGACATTGTAGACGGTGTTAACTTAAACGAACGTCAAAGAACAGTTTGGGACAAAGGCTGGACAGACGGCCAAGAGTACATGCGGCAAATGCATGTTCAGAATGGTTACGCCGCCCGCGGTTTGCGGGTGCCTGGCATGTTCCCAAGCGAGCAAGAGCGTGAGAAGTTCTTAGAGCAGGCCGACTTAGGTCAAGACCCATATACCGAAGAGGAAGACGAAATTTACATGAAAGCGTTTACCAACGCGTGCTTAGCGGGTTACCCCGAGTTAAACTCATAGCCTTAACAGTACATAAAACACATATGAACATTCGACACACATTTTACCTTGGTTTAGCTATTGTACTTATTGCCGTCGGTAGCGTAGGGGCGTACAAGTGGGGAGAGCGCAGGGTAGCGACCGACCATCTGGTCCCATCTGTAGTACCGCCGGTGCAGTCACCCGTGGCCCCGCCCCCGGCAATCTTGCCCCCGCCGACCGAGCCGGTAAGCAAGGTGTACGAGAACGACTACATGCAGGTAACCGTGCCGGCGGGTTGGCAGTTGGAAGAACTCACCCAAACTTTGCAGGACCAAACCTACAACAAGGCAACGGGCCTTACCACTAAAACGGGAGAACCGGTGACTACTAAAACTGGTGCGGTCACCATAACCAAAAACAATTACATTTTGTACATACACCCGCACGCCGGACAGGCGAGCGGGGTTACCGGCGGCCGGTTTGCAGAAATAGCCATGGGCGCACCCAGCGCGGACGCAGTGGTAACCGAACAGCCCAGCCCACCCTGCGGGCAAACCGTAACCGGTGCCAATGTAAACATTCCGGGTGTAAACCTAACCCGCAAAGACTTGTACGTAAGCAAGGCCGACAAGAAAGACTACTGTGTAGTACCCGCCACCGGCACGGCCTGGTACTTTTCGTACGTAACCGACCCCAAGGGTGGGTACATAAACTACTACAAAGCAGGGGAGCTGCCGGGCTACGTTATAACCATGGCCTACAACAGCAAAGACGTAAACGCACTGCCACAAAAGGGCACCCCAGAACTCACCACCGCCCTCGCCGACATGACCGGCATAGTCAAAACCCTCCAGCTCAAACAGTTAGGCAAATAGCACAACAGTGGCAAAGGGTGCCTTTGCCTTATCTTGATACCTTGATGGGTACCTTCTGGAAGATGCCCGTCAAGGTAAGCGTAGACGGATGTATACACAAACAGTTGCTCGGTAAAAAACACCTGTCCTATGTAGCCCCAAAAAGAGAGCCTACCCAGGCTCTTTTTTGGTTCGCAACAATATGAAAAATGGGTTAAGATAAGCGTATATATACTATGTACTAGTTAGTATTATCTATGTCAGAAGAACAAAAAAAGCTACTC
>JAEUSE010000172.1 GCA_016788805.1 Candidatus Doudnabacteria bacterium | reverse complement strand
ATTTGCGAAATATACGCCAAAAGCTGTCATTATCGTTGACCTTTATGGGCTATCAGCCGATATGGAACCGCTAATAGCACTGTGCAAAAAGCATAAAGTGGCTGTTATTGAAGATGCAGCCGAAGCATTGGGCGCATATTACAAAGGTAAGCCATGCGGCTCATTTGGGGATTACAATATCGTTTCTTTCAACGGTAATAAAATTGTAACTTCATCTGGTGGTGGAATGCTACTTTCTAATGACACGGCCGCGATAGAGAAAGCTCGTTTCTGGTCTACGCAAGCACGCGAACCAGCACGATATTATGAGCACAAGGAAGTCGGCTACAACTATCGACTTTCCAATATCTCTGCTGCTATAGGTTGTGCGCAGTTTGAAAAGCTAGACGAAAGAGTCGCAGCAAAACAGCACATATACGACCGATACTATGAAACCTTTGCAAAGCTACAGGGCATAGAACTTTTACCAATCGACGCAAACGGTACATCTAATTATTGGCTAACCTGTGCGCAATTAACGTCAGACAGCAAAGTTGTGCCAGAAGACATTTTCACAGCTCTAGATGCAGAAAATATTGAAGCACGACCCATCTGGAAGCCAATGCATCTTCAGCCCGTTTATAAAGAGTATCCGTTTGTTTCGCACTACGATAACGAAACAACTAGCGTAGCTGAAGACATCTTCAAAACTGGGTTATGCCTACCTAGCGACACAACTATGAGCGACGCTGACCAAGACAGGGTTATTGCAGCAATCAAGAAAGTTATGAGCGCATGAACTGGTACAGAAACTGGGGCAAACGATGTGCCGATGTTGTAACCGCAGCTATCGGGCTTATAGTGCTCAGTCCGTTGCTAGGAGTCGTAGCTTTACTAGTTTTAATTAAATTAGGGCGACCTATACTGTTTGAGCAAGAACGTCCTGGCAAAGATGAAGCGATTTTCACGCTGTATAAGTTCCGTACAATGCGTGATGCCTACGATAAGAATGGAGAACCGCTCGCAGATGCCGAGCGACTCACTCGTTTTGGCACATTCCTACGAAGCACAAGCCTCGACGAGCTACCCGAGCTCTGGAACATCCTACGCGGCGACATGAGTTTTGTCGGCCCCCGCCCATTACTTATTGAGTATCTTAAGCACTATAGCAAAACCGAAAATCAACGCCACACGGTGCGTCCCGGACTTACTGGCCTTGCGCAAATTAATGGGCGCAACGCGACGACTTGGAAAGAAAAGTTTGCACATGATGTCGCATATACAAAAGCTATTTCGCCAAGTAACGATCTGCGTATTTTATTGCGTACAATTGACATAGTCTTGAAGCGCGATGGAATAAACGCAGAGGGCTCAGTAACAATAGAAAAATTTACGGGGCATACGCATGGCTCACACTAATCGCACGTTAGTAATTATTGGCGCTGGTGGCCACGGCAAAGTTGTTGGTGAAATTGCCGAGCTTAGTGGCGTATATAGCAAGATAGTTTACCTCGATAACGATACTTCTATTGAATTCTGTTTGTCCTACCCTGTAGTCGGCACAACCGATGACTGGGTGAAATATCCCAACGCAGATATTTTTATTGCCGTAGGCAGCAACGCTACGCGTCAAAAAGTATCTGAAAAAATCGGTGCAGATAGACTTGCAACTCTCATACACCCAACAGCGTGGGTAAGTACGCACGCTACCATCGGCAAAGGAAGTGTAGTAATGGCAATGGCTGTTGTGGGCGTCGATGCAAAACTAGGTACTGGCTGCATAGTTAATACCGGCGCGACAGTCGACCATGAATGCATGCTTGCAGACTTCGTACACATAAGCCCAGGTGCACACTTAAGCGGTCAGACAGTTGTAGGCAAACGTAGCTGGTTCGGCGTAGGTTCTAGCTCCATACAAAATATCACAGTTGGTTCAGATGTAGTCATAGGCGCAGGTGGTGTCGTAGTACGTGACCTAATTGAACCTGGTACGTATATTGGAATCCCGGCGAAGCCAGTCAATAAAAATTACCCTATTCACGAACATATAGCTAACACTGATAGTGATGGAATTCACGCATGATGAAACAAAAAATCGTATTACTTCACCAGTATTACTTGCCCCACAGACATGGCACACTATCATATGAGCTTGCAACAGAATTTGCTAAGCATTATCAAATATCAGTCATTACCGGTAAATCTCAAGACATAACTAATGAATCAGTAAATACACACTCAAATAATGATCTGTCTGTGAAGCGTTTAGCATATAAAGCACATAGCAAAGAAACACAGTTGGGAAGAATAAGAAATTACTTTTCATTCTTTTACGCTACCTGGAAAAATAGGGCTTTGTTTAAAGAAGCTGATGTAGTTATTGTATTCTCAACACCTCCAATTATTCCGCTAATACCTGCGTTATTGAGTCGCAAATATGGTTTTAACTTAATTTTTGTGGTACACGATCTCTACCCAGATATCGCAGTTAAGCTTAACTACACTAGCGAAAATAGTATTGGCACTTGGATTTTTAAAACTCTAAATACGTTCCTTTATAAACGTTGCGCGACTATAGTTGTACTTTCAAAGGATATGCAAGAACTATTTCTTAGAACA
>JAEUSE010000171.1 GCA_016788805.1 Candidatus Doudnabacteria bacterium | reverse complement strand
AGGAAGCGAGCAGTACTGGCCGGGTGGTACATATGTAGACTACATAGGTATATCCGCATACGGGTTTGATGCATGGGATATAGCCCAAGGATTGAGTCCCAGAAGTTTTATCCAAATAGCTAAACCGAAACTAGCTCGAATGGCCAAGTTTAATAAAGCCATTATTGTGGCAGAGATGGGTGTAACGGGTGCTGACAGCTATAAAATAAATTGGCTTTCCACAATAAAAGTCAAAGATTTAGCGAGCCCTAACTTAATTGGGTTTGTATATTTTAATTCTAAAGACGTAGACGGTGCTTGGGGCCCCACGCTGCCTACGCCCGATTGGCGATTAAGCCCGGCGGGTCTGCAGGCGTTTGCTGGTCTAGCCGCTCAGTAAAGTGTATTTTTTTGAGTACCAAAAAGCTCCGACAGTATCGGAGCTTTTCTTGCGTAAGTGCTTTGCCGTCCTGCAAACCTCTTTTGTTATGCCGTGCGATCTTGAGGCTGCTTTTTTGAGGTAATTAAGAAGAAAGAAACCGCAAATAACGCCGCAGCCGTAAGATCGGCTACCTGCCACACATCTGCGCGTAAGTAGAGCGGGGCGAGCGGGTTAAACACAACAGCGACAAGGGCAAAAACCCAACCCAAGGCGGTCATGTTTCGTTGGTAAGCTTGCTGCACGGTAACCAGGCTTGCGCCCACTACTACCCAGTTCATTAGTTGGTAGTATACAAAAGGGAAACTACCCAAAGCCCCGAGCAAAAGTACAACGGCTAAAAGCTTGAGCCAGTGGTTGGATAAAAATGTATTCATGGTTCAAATTCTACTATATTTTAAGTCTTTTGTAAAGATTTTTTGATATTTTCCTATTAAACTATAGTGGCATAGTTATGTTATGATATGTTTAAATTCGAGCCTGTGTCTGTAAAAATGCGCATGGTTTTGGACAATTTGTTACACTGTAGTACATATGGCACGTATGAAAGTAGATAGAATTTCCGCGATGTTTAGAGGTCTGGCTATATTATTTCTTATAGCAGTAGCGGTTTTTGCGTTTCAGTTTCCTCGTTCGACTAACCCTCAAGCCGCAGTCCAGGCTAACGCGGCCCCTGTTCTGCCGGAGCCGCCGCCGGGGCAACTCTGGCATTTTCAGTGCATTGATACTATGAAGTACTCCCGAGACGCGGCACGGGAGTTTTTGGACGGACCGACGAAGTCGGCACAGTTTATTGCCGCGGAAGTCGCAATTATTAAATCGCTCGGGGCTACATGTGTGTCGGTTGGAACCCCTTACGACGAGGAGTTTATACCGCTGCTGAAGCAGTGGACTACGGCCATTCATGCCGCCGGATTACAGGTTTGGTTCCGGGGCAACTTTGCCGGTTGGGAAGGCTGGTTTAATTACCCCTTACTTAAGAACACAGCCGAGCATTACAATAAGACCTACTCGTTCATTGTGGACCATCCGGATTTATTTACCGAAGGAGATATATTCAGTCCGGCCCCGGAAGCGGAAAATGGTTTACTTGGGAGCCCGTGGGCGTCGAGTTCCGCGCGCAAAGCATTGGTGGATTTCGCTTGGAAGTCTTCTGATACGTGCCAGCGGGCAGTAGCGGTAATTCAAAAGAAAGTTCATTGCGGATATTTTAGTGCCAACGGCGACGTGGCGCGTGACGTATATACTCGGGATGTATTGCAAAAAGCGGGCGCGGTTACGGTTATTGACCATTACATCTCCAGCACCGTGCAGTATGGCAGGGATTTGGACGTCTACGCTCAGAAGCATAAATTGCCCATCGTTATCGGAGAGTTTGGCGCACCTATTCCGGATTTAAACGGCGATTTGACTGAACAGGAACAAGCGCAATATGTAGGTGAATTGCTCCGGCAATTTTATACTCATAAGAAACAAATTTTAGGTTTGAACTATTGGGTGCTTCGCGGCGGTTCTACGCAGCTGCTCAACAATGACGGAAGCGAGCGCGCGGTTATGGAAGTTATCCGTGATTATTTCCTGCCCGGCCAAATAGTTGGTACCGTCGTAGACGGAATTGGCCGGCCGGTCAAGAACGCGGTGGTTACTACCGGAGATGGTGTGCAGTCTATCCGGACCAACGCAAAAGGCAACTTTGCGTTGAGCACCCCTCCGGGCGCGCTGGAGTTACAGGTGGGAGCGAACGGCTATAGCTCTCTTACAGAACGGGTAGAAACGACTCGGAGTCAGAAAACTGCGGTCAAGCTTGTTATACATCCGACTAAACCGAGTTTATGGTATAAGCTTCGAGCAAAAATGGGAATATAGCAGGAGAGAAGAATTGGAAGAAACAGAAGAGTCAGAAAAACAGCATCTATAAAAAACAATCCTGATTTTAAATCGGGATTGTTTTCATTCGTGCTAATTCTTCTAAATTTTCTATTTTTTCTAACTCTTCTGCTATCGCAGTGCGACTGTATTGCCATCCGGTACGTTTTGGTTGCGTTCTTGATTGCCACCAAGAGCAACCAGTAGCCAGAGCTGGCTTTGTTCGGTAAACACGCTCGGATTTTTCCAGGCTACTTTGCTTCGGTCGAACAGCGTGTTCATGAGCAGGGTTTGATATTGGTCGGCAAAGCGATCTTGCAAGCCTAAACTAGCCGCGTAGTATACCGGAGAATTT
>JAEUSE010000170.1 GCA_016788805.1 Candidatus Doudnabacteria bacterium | reverse complement strand
TTCGACCGTTATATTTTCTCGCTCGCTCCAGCCCATAGTCACCTGCTTGGGAACAAGGCCTGCCTTTCGCATTTCTGTTTGGCGGGCAATTTCATATTTAATTGCCTGCTCCACAAACTTAAACGAGTTAATGTTTTTTACCTCGCACTTGTACGGCGGGAGTCCTTCTTCCCCGGGCATACGCACGGAAATACTCGGTTCGCACCGCATACTACCTTTTTCCATATCCGCGTCCGAAGCCCCCACATAACGCGCTATGCGCTGCAGCTCTTCTAAATATTTTCGAGCTTCTTCCGCACTTTCTATGCACGGATGCGTCACAATTTCCAACAACGGCGTGCCGGCTCGGTTGTAATCCACCAGTGAATACGCTAAGCCATCGGGATGAATATTCTTCCCCGCATCTTCCTCAAGATGCGCGCGTTGAATGAGTATCTTTTTAGTAGTACCGTCAGATTTAATAATTTCAAGATATCCTTCTTTGGCTATAGGTTGATCAAGTTGAGAAATTTGATAACCTTTGGGTAAATCCGGATAAAAGTAGTGTTTCCGATCAAACTTACTCCATTCGTCAATAGTACAATGCAATGCCAACCCCATCTTCGCAGCTAACCGAATAGCTTCCTTATTAGCCACGGGTAAGCTACCCGGCTGGGCCGTCACAATTTCGTCTATGTTTATATTCGGCTGGTCCGCATTCTGGTCATTCCGCGCACTCCCAAACATCTTCGATTTAGTACGAAGCTGAATATGGACTTCAAGCCCGATAACGGGTTTGTATTCTTCCTGACTCATAATTCTTAATTCGTTATTCTAAATTCGGCCTCTTCCTGTGCCAATCCGTCACGGTCTGATACGCTAATCCCACATCGAACACCTTTTGCTCACTCCATTGCGAGCCGATTATCTGTAATCCCACCGGCATACCGTCCAAACTCGGTTGGTTGCCTTCTAAGGGTCTCGCAAATCCACACGGCACCGACAAGGCTGGTAAGCCGGCTAAAGAGGACGGTATGTTTAGCTGATCGGCAATGTAGCCGAATAATGGGTCATCCGCGGCCTTCCCGAGTGTATTTGCCACAGTCGGACTGGACGGCGCAACCAACACATCCACAGTTTTAAACACCTCAGCAAACTCATTTATAATAAGCCGCCGTACCTTTTGCGCGCGCTTGTAGTACGCATCATAGTACCCGGCCGAAAGCACATAGGTACCGGTCATAATGCGCCGCTTGGCTTCATCCCCAAAACCTTCTGACCGAGACTTTTCGTATACTTCAAGTAGGTTTTTAGCGTCGCCGGTTACATGACCGTAACGAATACCGTCATATCGAGACAAGTTGGAGGCAATTTCCGCTGGGGCGACAATGGCGTAAACCAAAGAACCATATTTGGTGTGCGGAAGCTCTACTTCCACAAGCTCCGCGCCTAGCTTACGCAACTCTTCCGTTGCTTCCATAACTCGCTGCTTTACTTCATCTTGCAAACCCTCCGGAAAATATTCTTTCGGCACCCCAATTCGGAGCCCTTTCAAGTCCTTCATTCGTACTTCGTAATTCGTACTTCGATCCCCAGTAGTGGAGTCCTTCGGGTCACGGCCGGCAATAATGTTAGCGAGAGTTACTAAATCCGCCACTGACTTTGCATGTGCCCCTGGGCTATCCAAACTCGAAGCCATGGCGATAACCCCATGCCGGCTTACCCGACCATAGGTCGGCTTCCAACCGGAAATACCGCACAAACTGGAAGGCTGACGAATACTCCCGCCCGTTTCTGTACCGAGAGCCCACGGTACCATACCCGCAGCCACGGCTACAGCACTCCCGCCGGAAGACCCACCGGGTATACGAGTTGTATCCCACGGGTTCTTCGTAGGACCGAATGCGGAGGTCTCCGTAGAAGACCCGTGAGCAAACTGGTCTAAATTTGTTTTACCAACCAACACAGCCCTTTGCTCTTTAAGCTTTACAATTACCGTCGCGTCATAAGGGGGTATGTACTGATCTAAAATTTTTGAACTGGCCGTGGTACGAACGCCGAGTGTGCAGAATAAATCTTTAGCCGCAAAGGGAATGCCACACAATGGTGGATTCTCCCCGGGAGAAGATATATATGCGTCTGCCTCACGAGCTTGTTCCAGCGCCTCTGCTCGTACAACCGTGACAAACGCATTCAGCGCCGGATTTAGTTTTTCAATACGCGCCAAGAAATACTCAGTCAGCTGTACTGAGGTTACTTCTTTTTTATCCAATTTTACCCGAAGCTCTGAAAGGTCTAAATGTTCGTAGTTCATAACAGTGGCAAGTGGCAAGTGATTTTTCTGTTCACTGTCCACTATAAAATAGCTTTTACCTTATAATACCCGTCTTTAAGTTCCGGGGCCTGACTGGTAATGACGGTCAAATCCTCAAATACCACCGGCACATCATCGCGCTGCACATTTACCAAGCCGGTAACTTGTGAAACTTCCTCCACACCATCTACGGCAACCTGGTTCAACTCTGCTACATAGTCTAAAACCATGGACAAGTCATGTTGGAACTTTTCCACTTCTGCCTCGGTCAAGCTAATGCGGGCCAAGGTGGCCACTTTTACTACCTCTTCTTTCGTAAGCATATGCAGGCAGTATACAAAATTAGCCCCATCCGCGCAATTATGAGGCAATTACAAAAACTCACAACCTGTCGATGAAGC
>JAEUSE010000016.1 GCA_016788805.1 Candidatus Doudnabacteria bacterium | reverse complement strand
AGTAAAGCGCCAATCACGCTAAAAACAATAAACTTTACATAGCTCATGCGCGCAAGACCGGAAATCACCGGGCTAAAGGTACGAACCACCGGTACAAACCGAGCAATAATCACCGCCTTACCGCCATGCCGCTCAAAAAACTCATGGCTTCTTTTTAAATGTTCTGGGTTAAATAGTAAAGACTTAGGGCGAGTAAACAGTTTTGGTCCCGCATGCTTGCCAATAGTATATCCCAGATTATCTCCAATCAACGCCGCGGCAAACAACAAAACACAAGTCGCCCACACATTCAAATAACCCTGCGAAGCTAAAATGCCGGCAGTAAAAAGTAAGCTATCGCCGGGTAAAAAGAAACCGAAAAACAAACCAGTCTCTGCAAACACAATACCGAACAAGCCAACATAGCCAGCAGTTTTTACAAGTTGAGGAATATCTATAAACACGAATAACGAACTAAAAATTTGGAATTAGGACTTGTCACTTGTCACTTGTCACTTGTCACTTGTCACTTGTCACTTGTCACTTGTCACTAATAAAGTATAGCAAAAGTCAAACTTTCTTACGCAACAACTTTTTAAGCACCTGAAAATCGTCAAGAAGCGCCTGTCGCAACTTCTGTCCGTACAAAACCACGGCGGGGTGATACAAAGGCAAAATAATTACGTTTCCATATTTCTCAACCACAGGAATCGGCTTACCGTGCAAAGCGGATATTGTCTGCCCGGCTTGAGGGGCCTTATAACGACTTAATAAATACTGCAAAGAGTATCTACCTAGCGTTGCTATTACCCGAGGTTGAATTATGCCTATTTGAGCTAAAAGCAACGGCCCGTATAAGGCAATCTCTTCCGGCCAAGGGTCGCGGTTCTTTGGGGGTCGGTCTTTTACCACACTCGTAATGAACACGTTTTCTCGTGATAAACCAATTGTGGCTAACAATTTGTCTAGCTGTTTACCCGAAGCGCCAACAAACGGTCGGCCTGTACGCGCTTCTTTTTCTCCCGGTGCCTCCCCGATAAACATCACCTGCGCGTTGCTACTCCCTTCTCCCGGTACGGGTAGATACGCATGTTTTACCCTGTAGTCATATAACGAAGTGTCGGTGAACGTATGTAATTTTTTATGAAGCTTATCCAGCCGCCTATCTTTTTCTGCAATGTCCAATTGTCTAACCATGAAACTAGGGTAGCAATTTTTTAATTACACGAATAAACAATTCATCCCCAAGTTGTTTGTCTTCCAGTACTTCCGGATGGAACTGAAAGCCATACATGGGCTTTGATTCATGTTTAATTATTTCTGCACCATGAGCCGATGTTGCAAGCGCTACTAAAGGACTTGGTACCGACGGCACGGCAAATTGATGACTCTCGTACACCGTAAAATTTTGCCGGTCAAAGATTGAGTCCGGCAACGACACCTGTATTTCGCGCAACCCTTTATCTTTCATGGGCAAATACCGCAACACACTTTCAAAAGCAACGGCGACCAGTTCGAAGCCCAGGCATATCCCGATAATCGGTTTATTAGCCGTACGAATTAACTCAAGCTCCCGACTATAGTAATCTGCGTGATTGGCTATCGTATACTTGTGCCCACCCGACAACACTGTCAGATCTGCTTCATGAACGAATGATTCGTTTAGGTTCTCATAGTCTATGATTACCGAACCTAAACCTGCCTCTTGCAGCAAAAGCTGTAAGTTTTTAATATAACTACTTCCGTTATCTATAAGTAAGGCCTGAGGCATGGTAAATTAGGTAACTAGCTACCTACATCGTACCACATACCAGAGAGTATACGGACTTGATAAAATAGCTAATTATCGTTATACTAGTTTGGAATTCAGCAGCCATACTGCAGCTATATTTTATGCCCATACTTGAGGTCTCGTAGCTCAGCTGGATAGAGCGTCAGCTTGCGGAGCTGAAGGTCGCAGGTTCAACTCCTGCCGAGATCACCATAAAAAACACCCCGACTAGAAAAGTCGGGGTGTTTTTTAAACCTGCCCCTATTTCGGCCAAGGTTTATCGTTCAAATAAAGCTGCTTAATAATGGCCTTACCGCTCTCATCCACGGCAACCCGTGCGTAAGCGGTACCGGTATTCAACTCCGCCTGCCGACCCGTCCCCTCGGGGATAAAATAGTCTTCTATGCCGTATCGGATAACCAACTGGGAATCTGAGGAGGGCATGAGCTCATCTTTTCGGACACTTCCCGGTGCCGCACCGCCTGACTGTACAATACCCTGTATATACACCTGTCCGCGGGTAGTGGTGGTAGGAAGCTGTTTAGTTACTCCGCCGTAACTTGTCCAAAATTTATTTCCACCCTCATACCCTTTAACCAGCGGTACATATACTGTATCGCCTGTTTGAATACGCTCGGAGGAATAGCTGTTCACTGTGGAAATATCATACCGCACGGTTACGTAGTCCCCCCGAAGCAGGTCTCGGGGATCTACCGGCTGAAGTTTTAATAAAATCTCGGTGCCGGAACTGTAGGTGGCAAGCTTATACAAAACTAACAACACCAACAAAGCGATTTGTCCGCTTACCGCAACAATGAAACTGGCTTTCTTGGATAATTTTTGTTCTGTGCCTTCCATAAAAAATTAGATGTAAAAATGAAGCTTGAGGAACGAGTATCAAAACTCCCAGCTACTCATGTCTCATTGCTCATGTCTCATTACTATTCTGCGTTGTCATAGACGCGAGCATCATTTTTCTGGCGCGCTCCATGCCGTAGCCGACTAAGAATAAAATGAGTCCCGCGCCTAAGAAAAACACACTCTTGTCAAGGAAAGTGAAAAACCAGTCAAAATACTTCACTAAAATAAGTAAAAACATAAGTACCGCGCCTAAGTTAATTCGCCACGACTCCTTGCGTGTATACCCGGATAAAATCGTACCGACCAACAGTCCAAAAATGGCAATATTGTACACAATGGCCAAACCAATACCCAAACCGGATAACGCGGCGGGGGTATAATAATAACCGGAGTTTTCGGAGAACGCACCGTTTGACGGCACAAAAATTAACAAAAGCAAAAAGAGGCTGGCCAAAATGACACCTGTAAGCTCAGTATTGGAAATTGCTCTGCGGGAGTAGGCAAACACCGCTGAGCCGATTGCTAAAAGAGTTATAACGAGCAAGCTAAGCCCGATGCCGAAGGAGCCATACCAGGCATTCCCGCGGGCCAAGTCTTGCACCACCTCTAACCCGCTGTTAGAAGACAAAAAGAAAAACAAACCGGCAACTACGATTAAACCCAAAATAAACAGACCGGTTGCAAACCTTCTAAACTTCGGCAGGACGTCCAAACTTGCACCCACACAGTACCAAAACACCCCCAATAGGCCTATACCGGTCACAACCGGCAACGCCTGCACCTGTGCCTTGCTTACCCACTCCCCGCCCTGCGCGCCGAACCAGACCATAGTCCCTATAGCCGCACTACATATCGGGTACAGTAATTTCATTTTATACCCGACACCGCCAGCTGCTATAACCACCACCAAAAATAGAGTCTGCCAGGACACGGGGTAGCTCAGTTCTCTGTCAAACGCGAATAAGCCCAGCATGCCAAAGGAAAGAGCGAGCAATATTAAAAGTTGGCTTATAGCGTCTTCTGAGGAAAAAGCTAACCGCAAATGGGCCGGCACCGTTGACTGGGCAGACTTACGACCGCGTACAAAATGTACAATAAGCCACACAGCCCCGCCAACCACAATGGCGATGACGGCTAGTATTCCCAAAATAATTAATTCAAACGAGTCCATAAAAGCTTGTTTAATATATATCCGTGTCCTGCTGCGTCGGCATCCGCCTCCGCACCAACACACCCGCAATACCGGTAACTACAGCGGCCAGCAGCAACAAAAGGCCTGACGTCGTAATAATCGGATTAAACCCGCCGGGCAAATCAAACCACTGTATGGGGTGAGTAATAACCGCAATAATGCCTACTACTATCGCAATGGCATACTGCGCGGAAGACTTACGCGCCGCGCCCATCAAGAGGGCGCCAAACATCCACAAAATAAAACCATCCGGCCACTGAGCACTTGCGTTAAAAATTTGTCCGACCAGAAAAACACTTGCCCCAAAAAGCAATGTACCCAACAAAAACAGGCTACTACCCAACTTTGGATACTGCTTCTTCTCAGCCGCGAACCAGCCACCCAAGTGCATACCCAACGTTGCCGCCACCAAAATCACAATCTTTAACGGCTTACCCATCTCTTGCCAGTTGGAGGCAACAAAACTAAATACTCCTGCCGCCACAAGCACCGCGGCAATAGTGAGTATTATAAGCACGGTGCGCTTTTGCGTATCTACCCCGTCATGCACTTCTTTTATGGCCTTATACGCCGCCTCGATATCCGTAAGTGAATGACCGCTTCCGAGCAATTCGGTATAAATAACTTCGCGGGTCTTGCCCGCACTTTCAGCCTGGGCAATGTAGGCTTGTAAACTTTGGCTATCCATATACCTATATAGTACCATCTTAGGTCAGGCCACCTAATGCACTTATCCACCTGACAAGGCACGTCATCAGACCCGCCCATAACACCAACCTCATTGAGTGTTTTGCCAAATCCCGCTACAATATGACTAATTGACCCCGTAGCTCAATGGATAGAGCCGCGGACTTCTAAGCCGTTGATGTTGGTTCGATTCCAACCGGGGTCACCATTCCTATATATTATTTATGTTACATATATATCTCGCCCGACACGGACAAGACGAAGACAATGCGGCGGGCATTTTAAATGGTCGGAGAGATAAGTCGCTTACAGAAATTGGGATAAACCAGGCAGAAACTGTAGCACATAAGATTGCAGAGGCAAGTTTACAGTTTGATGCTATATATACTTCCCCCTTACTCAGAACACGACAGACGGCAGACATAATCGCAAAAAAGATACACGGCCCCACCCCCACAGCCCTGGAAGAACTAATTGAGCGGGACTTTGGGTGCATGAGTGGCAAGCTACAAAGTACCATTACCGAAGCCTGCGCGCCGGACATTATAATTACTCCTACCATAGTATATTTTTTAAACCCTGAAGGCGCGGAAACTTTTCCTGATTTACTGAAACGCGCGCAGGGGTTACTGGACCGCATGCATACACTTCACACACACGGCTCCGTACTGTTAGTCACCCACGGCGACTTTGGCAAAATGATTTACGCGCAATACTATCAATTACCTTGGCAAGACGTGCTTACTCAATTCCACTTCGGTAATTCCGAGTTACTATTGCTTAGCCCTGACTCGCCCGCCAACCAAGCACATGTGTTCGAAATTCAACAACATAATAGCTAATCCATGACAAAAGTCCGCGTACAAAAACTAATTAGCGAAGCAGGTGTAGCCTCCAGGCGCAAAGCCGAGGAGTTTATTAAAAGCGGACAAGTCAGCATTAACGGCCATCGAGCAAAGCTGGGCGACCTGGCCGATCCGATGCTCGACAAGGTAACTGTCTACGGTAAAACTATTAAACCTGCCGAACAAAAAATTTACCTCGCCCTGAACAAACCTAAGGAGTACGTGGTGAGCAAAAGCGACCCGCAACACCGGCGCACTATATTTAAGCTCCTCCCGCCGGAGCTACGCACCAAAGTCTGGAACGTGGGCCGGTTAGACTACCACACCGAAGGGTTGCTCATTTTAACCAACGACGGCGAGCTTACACAGCAGCTTGCTCATCCGTCTTTTGAACACGACAAAGAATATGAAGTCACGGTTAACCTCCCGCCAAACGACCAGCAACTCGAGCAACTCCGCACAGGTGTAGACATTGCCACCGGCACCACTTACCCGGCTAAAGTGAAATCGCGCGGAACCGTTATTACCATAACCATTCACGAAGGTAAAAAGCGACAGGTCCGGAGAATGATAGAAACAGTCGGCTTGGCGGTAAAAAACTTAAAACGCATCCGGGTCAACAAACTCAAACTGCCCGACATCCCGCCCGGTCAGTTTGTGGAGGTTAAGAAGTCGGATATCTTATAACCGTAGAATCACGAATCAAAAATTGCGCACTCTTTCACTCATCACCCGCCCGTGCGGCCGCTTATAGTTTCGCACTATATGTATATAAAACTAGGAAAAGAAATTAAAATTGTGTACCTACTCGGAGGTATAGGACTCGCTATACTCCTGGGCTTGTTGCTGGCTTATCTGCTCGCACCTCGACTGTTTACCGGGCAATCCATTGTCATTGAAGATACCGCGACTGTGTATAAGTTGCCTGACTCAGAAGCCCCCCAAAAACCAAAACTTGCCCCAAACCCTAACAAATAGCAGCTTTTGCCTAATAATGGCGACCATTCGACGAGTCCCCGTTGAGTCTGCTATACTCATTTTAGTTATGAATAATTATTCATAACTAAATTTTACTTAATACTACGCACTAGGAACTAAACAATTATTTTTATGTCTTTACTTTGGCAATATCTTAAAAACTATAAAAGCATCTTGGCCGGAGCGCTCGTCCTGGCAACCATTAACCAGGTATTTAGTTTAATCGATCCGCAAATCTTTCGGCTCATTGTAGACAAGTATGCGTCTCGGGTCGGAGAAATTCCTCACGACGACTTTTTGCGAGGCGTTATTTTGCTGCTTCTCGCCTCCATGGGCACAGCCTTCGTTTCTCGGGTGGCCAAAAACTTCCAAGACTACTACGTGAACGTAATTGTCCAACGCCTGGGCGCGCGCATGTACAACCACTCGGTTAACCACTCATTCTCGCTCCCCTATGCGGTGTTTGAGGACCAGCGCAGCGGTGAGTTTTTGAACAAACTCCAAAAAGCTCGCGACGACTCACAAAAGTTAATCCAGTCGGCAATTAACTCAATTTTCTTAGCCCTGGTCGGCATTGTCCTCGTACTTGGCTATGCTTTTTATGTACATTGGCTTATCGGTTTAGTATATTTCCTCATAATCCCCGCGCTCGGCGGCGCAACGTACTTAATTTCTAAAAAAATTAAAAACGCTCAGCAGCGCATTATTAAACAAACCTCCGCGCTGGCCGGCAGCACCACCGAAACACTCCGCAATGTGGAATTGGTTAAGTCGCTCGGCCTAGAGCAGCAGGAAATAAAGCGCCTCAACACCGTTAACGAGCAAATTCTGGGACTGGAGTTGGAAAAAGTTCGTTTGGTACGTAAATTAAGTTTTCTGCAGGGCACACTTATCAACGCGCTCCGATCAGCGCTCATGCTGCTCATGCTCTGGCTCATTTTTACGAACGCAATCACGCTCGGTGAGTTCTTCTCCTTACTCTTTTACTCCTTCGCTATCTTCCAGCCTTTAGGTGAGCTTGGTAACGTTGCAGCTACATACCAGGAAACTAAAGCCAGCATGGAACGACTGGATGAAATCCTCAAAACCCCGAAAGAAGAAAAGCCAGCCAACGCCGTACAAGTGAACAAAGTAGCCAACATAACGTTTGACCATGTTCACTTTAAATACGGCTCCGCAGCAGAAGCCGCGCTCGAAGACGTCAATTTTCAAATTGCCGCCGGCAAAACCGTTGCCTTTGCCGGACCGTCCGGTTCCGGTAAAACAACTATTATAAAACTAATAGTTGGTCTCTACCCTCCTACCGGCGGACACATTACCGTGAACGGGACAGAAACTCAGCAACTCGACGCGGCCCACTATCGCAACCGTATTGGGTTTGTTTCCCAAGATACCCAACTGTTTGCCGGGACCATACGAGATAATTTGTTGTTCGTAAAACCGGACGCCACCGACGCCGAAGCCACCGCCGCGCTTAAATCTGCTTCCGCGCTTTCGATAATTGAACGCGGTGGGCTCGGGCTAGAAACTAAAATCGGCGAAGGCGGACTTAAGCTTTCCGGCGGAGAAAAACAGCGCCTCTCTATTGCGCGGGCCTTACTCCGCAACCCCGACTTAATAATTTTTGACGAGGCCACCAGCGCGTTGGACTCATTAACCGAAGAAGAAATTACGCGCACCATTAAAGACATAAAAGCGGAACGACCAGACCTTATCACCGTGCTTGTCGCCCACCGCCTGTCCACGATAATTCACGCGGATACTATTTTCGTTCTGGAAAAAGGTAAGGTAGCCGAGTCCGGCAATCACCAACAGCTTCTTGATAGCAAAGGCCTATACGCTGCATTGTGGAGACAGCAGATAGCCGCACGGGAATAACACTAACCATACTCAAATGAATATTCAAACACTCCCGACTCGAACGGTCGAAGTTTTAACGGCGCGCTCTGCTTTGAACGCCGTACAGGCGGCACTCGCGGCAGGAGCGGATATGGGTGTGCCGGTCTCAGTTGCAGTCTGTGACCCAAGTATGGGACTCATCGCATTCGCCAAAGCCGACGGTGCGACCCCACACTCAGTGGACACAAGTAGGCGTAAAGCGCAAACCGCAGCCTCAACGGGTAAACCAACTGGCTGGATGCAAAACGAACTTGCCATAACACTCCCACTGGCATCGGACAACAAATTGACCAATGTACCCGGTGGCATACCCATCCGATACAACGGCGCACTAGTCGGCGCACTGGGTATTGCAGGCGGCACTATTGCACAAGACCGAACCATTGCCGAAGCCGCCCTTACGCTCATCCACGCCGATCCCATGCTATAAAGGTACGCGACACAATTTTTGACAACGATTGGCCGAGTGATAAAATGATACTATCTAAATCACGCTTCCATGGATCAAGAACTAAAACAATATTTAGACGATAAATTTGCCGACCTTATCAAAAAAGAAGACGCGGCGGACTTTGCGAGAAGGACTGACTTAGCGGACTTTGCCACCAAAAGTGACTTAGCGGACTTTGCGAGAAGGACTGACTTAGTTGAATTCGCTACCAGACAGGACTTCCGAACCCTTGAGACAAAACTCGATACTCTCCAGGAAACCCTGAACAAAATTGACAGGCGCGACAAGGACGATAGCAACGCATTCGCAAAAGACATCATTAAACACGACATGCGAATCACTAAGCTAGAAAATGACGTAAGTACTCTCAAACTTCACACCGGCACCACATAACCCTCATGCGCACACTCTTTGTGAAAAACAAAGAGTTTTTTAATTCCTCCGACGTTTTACGCAGCCAGATACCGACAGTTCCGGGTCGCACAACAAGCTTCGTATTATGCACTAGACTTCTTCATAACCGACATAACTTCCTATGTCATTCCGGCCTGAGTCTGTCCCGTACTTTGAGTCGGGAAGCCGGAATCTATGTTTACAGGCCTGGATCCCGGATATTTTTGCAAAGCTAAAAATTCCGGGATGACAAGACTGGGGTTACGTAAGAAGTCTACTATCCTGCCTACCACCGGTTATATAAGCCACGATAACATTTGGGCCTGGGACGCAAATTCAGTCGCTGTCATCCGTAGCAATATATCCTCACTCTGAATATCCTCTATCGGGTAAGGCTGAAATTCGCCGGTAGATAACCTATAACCTTCCGGATCTACAAATATTATTTGCAGTCCTTGCCTGCGCGCGCCCTCAACCACCCGACGCCTATCCGCGTGGTTACCTATTACCAACAGTCCACGCGCCCGTGTATCGTACCGAATGTTTGGTATATAACTAGGCATCTCAAAGCGACGGATAAACTTCTCGGCAATCCCGAGCAGCGGCAGGAGTCCGTCAAAATTATTATTTATAACCGGTTGGATAACTAACCCTCGTGTTGCCCAATTTTGTATAAGCTTATAAAAATTGGTAGGGGCCGCCATTACGCAACTCTTATAAGGGCCGCTCACCTTCCTATAGAAAAACTCTGGATTATCGATTAAATCCAAAATCATCCGGTCCTGATCACCAAACACAAAACCCCTACCGTCCTTACGAAGGCCTACATAATAAATTCCATGTAACTCATGCAGCGGAGGTATGCCGGCTTCGATTGACGGGCCGCACCCAAGCATTACATGGAGCGGAAAATAATCACGTAAAACACTACAGTCACTCATTATGCGCGG